>JADGQD010000024.1 GCA_017882065.1 Anaerolineales bacterium
TGATGGGGGTGCCAATGAAGCCGTAGGCCTCCCGGAATTTGTTCTCCAGGTAACGCCGGTAGGAAAAATGTAACAGCTTTGTGTCGTTGACATGCAGGATGAAAGTCGGCGGGTCAACCCGCACCTGGGCACCGTAGTAGATCTTCAACTGGCGTCCGGCGTGAGAGGGAGCCGGGTGGGCATCCTGGGCGTCGCGCAGGACGCGGTTGAGCATGGCGGTGGTGATGCGCGCCATCCGTTCCTCCTGGACGCGTAATGCGGTCGGCAGCACCTGGTCCAGACGCTGACCGGTCTTGGCCGAGATGAAAAGCATGGGGACGTAGTCCATAAAGTTGAGTTCCCGGCGGACATGGCGGGTGTAGTCTTCCGTCGTCTCGTTGTCTTTCAGGATGGTATCCCACTTGTTGACCAGTACAACGGTGCTCTTCCATGCGTCGAGGATGTACCCGGCGATGTGGGTATCCTGGGCGGTAATGCCTTCGGCGGCGTCTATCATCAACAGCACCACGTCCGCGCGCTCGATGGCTTTGAAGGAGCGCAATACACTGTATTTCTCAACGCCGCGTTCGATCTTGCCGCGCCGCCGGATACCGGCGGTATCAATCAGCGTGACTGGCAGGCCTTCCACTTCGATATGCGTGTCAATGGCATCGCGGGTCGTGCCGGGGATGGGTGAGACGATGGCACGTTCCTCGCCGACCAATTTATTGAGCAGGGATGACTTCCCGGCGTTGGGCTTGCCGACGATGGCAATTTTGATCGATTCGTCTTCCTCGGTCTCTGCCTGGATTGGGAAGGAGGCCACCAGCGCGTCGAGCAGGTCTCCAGTCCCGGTGCCGTGGATGGCAGAAAGGGGGTATGGGTCGCCCAGTCCCAATTCATAAAATTCAGAGGCGGCGTTGCGCTGTTTGGCATTTTCACATTTGTTAACCACCACAAAAATTGGCGGCCAGGACTGGCCGTCCACTGTCTTCTGATAGCGGCGCAGGATTTCGGCCACCTCGCGGTCGGGCGAGGTGACGCCGGATGTGCCGTCGACGAGAAACAGCACCGCGTCGGCGTCACGGACGGCCATCAGCGCCTGGGCTCGAATCTCCGGGATAAAATCCGCTGAATCGATCGAGAGCGGCGTCTTGCCGCCGTGCGTGGGGTCAATCCCGCCGGTATCCACCACATCGAAGGGACGGCCGTTCCATTCGCCCTCGGCTACGATGCGGTCGCGTGTGGTGCCCGGGGTATCGTCCACGATGGCAAGCCGTTCTCCCGCCAGACGGTTGAAGAGAGTACTTTTTCCCACGTTGGGGCGTCCGACTAATGCAACAATAGGTTTCATGAATAATTCACCATAGAGAAAATAGGCCGGGCACTCTCCCTGAAGGGGAAGTACAGGGATTTAAGGAGAGGGCGTAATCGTACTGGTAATAATCACTTCCACCGTTTGAGGCAGGATGGATTCGACGGTCACGTTTTGCTGGACAATGGACACTTTGGGGGTCAACTGGTAGGTCCCGGGAGTCAGGCCGGTCAGGTCCACCTGAACGTGCACATCGCTGAAAGCCAGAGAATCGAGCACGGGTAATGGGCCGGAAAGTATGATATCCACCGTTACCGGCGAAAGATGAGCTTGCAGCCCGGTTGCCAGCCCGATCATTCCCACCTGGAGATAAGAAATGGGGAGGCTGCTTTCAATGGGGGCGATACCCACTTTAACCGTCACAAACTGATCGCCGATGAGGGTTACGCCGGGTGGAAGGATGATCCCAAGTTGTTTTTCAATATCTTCCTTGGCACCGCTCAAGTCGAGTGAGGCAGTCTCGACGTAGCCGGGCATGGAATCAATGGTATCTGAATTTGCGGAATAGACTGTCACAATGGGTGGCAAGGCGGCCACACTCGTCGGCCTATAGCCACTGGCAGGATTCCCGACCGTCATCACTTTGACGGCCAGGTCGCGGTAGCCACCCTGCTGGATAATGGGCAGGCTGACCTGCACACTTTCCGGGAGGACGGTCACTCCCCTGATAACTGTGCCATTCACATCCACCACCTGGAGCGGGATGGAGGCGGAAATGTTTTGGCGGGCATCGGTCAGGTCGAGCGTGGCCTGGATGTGGTCAATCTGGGAAACGAGGCTCTCCGCACCGTTAATGACCACCTCTGCCGGGTCCAAAACGGCATTTCCGACCTGGTAACCGATAGCCGGGTTGCCGGTGAGAGCCAGGAATATCGCCAGGGAACGGGTCACTTGCGGTTCAAGCGACAGGTCAAAGGTCTGAGGGGTGACGGAGATGATGCGTACGGGGCGAGTGTCAATCTGCATTTGAACATTCACCATATGCGTCCCGGACCCGAGTCCGGTCAAGTCCACTATGGCGCGGACCGAACTCTCACCGGAGAGTAAACTTTGCCATACCGAGTGCGGGGCGCGCAAAGTAATCTCCACTTGTTGCGGGATGGTCCCGCCCGTCATAATCAGGCCAGGATCCTGCCCGATAAACTCGATGGGGATAGGATTCGGATAAATCTGAGTTTCATCGGGATTGGCCGCGGTGACAGCTGTCACCCAGACGGCCAGAGCCAGACCAAAAGCCAGGAGGAATGTGCGTAAATTAGTAGCCAGCCAGCGAAACATGCTTCATTCATCCTTGCGAGGAAAAAGATAGGGGAAATGCCGTTGGAAGAAATTTTCTTTGTGGGATTTCTCCGGGTTGTAAAAGGTAATCAGAATGTTTTCCAGACGCTCCACATCCAACCGGCGGATGATGCGTCCGGCATGGGCGACGGAGATGGCACCAGTCTGCTCTGAGACGACCACCGCGATGGCATCGGTCACTTCCGTGATACCCAGTGCGGCGCGGTGACGGAGTCCCATCTGCCGCTCGGGAGAGCGTGCCAGGATACCGCTGGCCGAGAGAGGCATCACGCAGGCCGCGGCGACTATTTTCTTGCCAGCGATGATGACCGCGCCATCATGCAAGGGGGTGTTGGGGTAGAAGGTTTGCATCAGCATTTCGGGCGTTACATCGGACTGGAGGATGACACCACTGCGGATGTATTCGTCGAGACGGTCGAAGCGCTCCATAATAATGAGCGCCCCATGCTGGCGGGCAGACAGACGGGCAGCTGCCGCAACGACAGCCTGAATAGTTTGCTGCATTTCTTCGCTGGCGTTTTTGTTCGAGGCCCGGAAGAATGTCCCGGCCCGTCCGATGCGTTCGAGGGCGCGGCGGATTTCGGGGGCGAAAATGACCGGGATGGTAAATACCAGGGCGGGCAGTGCAGTACGGACGAGCCAGGAGAAAGCCGGTAGGTTTGCCAGGCTGGTCAGCAATGCAACCAGCACCAGAATCAGGATAATGCCGCGTAACAACATCATGGCATGCGTATCACGGACGAGATACAGCACGCCAAAGAACATGAGCGTGACCAGCAGAATGTCAATGACACCCAGCCAGTCAAGGCGCTGAAAAATAAAAAGGATGTTGATTAGAAAATTGGTCACGGCGGTAAAAGGATCAGACGATTCAGAATCGGATAATCAGGAACAGGCAACCAGTGAACCCAATTCCTGATTTCTTATTGCCTGATACCCTAATTTAGATAGGGCGTAAGACGCGGTCCTGGCGGAGTTGCCTGAAGAGCAGGATGGTATTTGACGGCTGTGATTCGAGTGCGGCATCCTGCCAGGCCTGGACTCCCAGGGTTTGTGGGGTGCGACGGGTGTAGCCCATCTCTTTCCAGAGATCTTTCTGCGTTGCCAATTGGGGCGGCAGAAAGAGCAGGGAAACTTCGCATTGCAAATCTTGTGAGGCGCGTTCGATCGCTGTCACAAGGGTCTTAAGCGCCTGGGCGATGGTGATGCCAGGGTCAAGATAGAGTTCCGTGGTGCGAGCAACCAGGTTTTCCACTTGCCAGCCTGCCAGCCCGACCAGTTGTTTATCAGCTATGAGCAGCAGAAAGGCTTTGTCGCCGAAAGCGGCCATAACGTCATCTGGCGAAAACGGGCGCGTCCCGCCGCTGAGACGGGTGATGAGTGCGGCAATATTCGCCGAGTCGCGCGGGCGTCCGCGCTGGACGGCCAGTTCGCCTTCCCCGGCTTTACGCATGAAAATCGGAGAAGTATCGGTGATAGGCGAAATGACCTTCCAGGCTGCCACCACTTGCTTCCAAGTGTCTTCGAATGAACCGGCGTTCTGGATAACCACGTTGGCGGCGGCCATCTTCACCTTCTGGGGCGGCTGGGCTTGAATGCGCTGGAAGGCTTCCTGTTCGTTCATGCCGCGTTTTTGCATTAATCGGGCTTTCTGGACCAATTCGGGAGCATACGTGGTCCAGACTGTGTCACATTCACTGACCAATTTCCCTTCAAGAAGCTTGATGGCCTCGATAACGATAACGCGTTGACTGGCGCGTTGGATCATCAAGTCCACGGCTTGCCCGACCAGCGGGTGGATAATTGCTTCGAGATCCTTAAGCGCATCCGGGTCACTGAAGGCCAGCCGACCAAGTTTGGCCCGGTCAATTTCGCCGCTGGCATCCAGGATGAATTTGCCAAAAGCATCCACCACCAGTTGGTAGCCCGGTGCGCCTTTTGCAATGGCGCGGTGCGAGAGGGTGTCGGCATCGATGGTATAAGCACCCAGGTGTTCCAGCATTCGCCGGACGACGCTCTTTCCGGTTGCGATATTGCCGGTTAGACCAATAACGTATTTTCCAGGCCAGTTGCTCACGACTGCTCCTCATGGTTAGGCAGAAACGGACATCATCATTTTAGTCTGAGGCGCACAGAATGTCAAAGGGATTGGGGCGAAAAAGACCCCCGGTTTCTTCAGGGACCGGGGGTCTGGATTTCTCTGTTATGGTGTCGTGGTAGCGGTCGGTTTGACCGTCGGCACCGGTGTGACCAGGTTAACCGGCACCACCAGCAGTTGGCCTGGATAAATTATGGAGGCCGCGCCATTTGTGAGAATGGCTTTGTTAAGAAGCAGGATATCAGCGACGGTACTGTTGAACTGATTGGCAATGCTGCCAAGGCTATCACCCGGCATGACGCTATAAGTGATGTGTGAACCGCGAGCCAGCCCAGTGGGAATAGGCGTGGACGCTGGTAATGGATAATTATGCGGAGGCAGTTTGATCGTCTGCCCAACGGTGATGAAACCAGTGGCGGGGTCAATGGTCGGGTTTAGTCTCAAAATAATGATGAGCGCATTCGGGGTATCGGCCAGCCCTTCAGTTTGGATGATCGAGGTGAGAGTCTCGCCTTCCTTCACTACGTATGGATAAATGCCGGAGGCAGTGGGTGTAGCTGTCACCGTGGGGGTGGGGGTGATGGTGGGCGTTTCGGTGGGCGGCAGGGTGTTGGTGGGAGTGGGTGTAATGGTCGGTGTAGGAGTCTTGGTGGCGAAGAGCGTGAAGCCGCCTCCGCTCAAAGACAGCACTACGATGATAATCCCAACCACTACCAGCAGGACTGCCGCTCCGCCGAGAATCAACGGCAGCAGTTTTTTGCGGCGTTTGCGGTAAGACTCAATTGTATTTGTGATAGTCATAGGCTTTTCCCGTCCGTTTCTATTGCAGACGCACCGGGGGGTTCACAGGCGCAGGTTGGAACCCTTATTCTACCTGAACTTGAGGGATTTTGCGAGTGTGACAAACTGCGCATAGGTTAATGGAGATGTTTTGTCTGCTTTTTGAGGTGACTTTTCAGGAACGCGCCGGTATAGGACCCCGGAACTGCCACAACCTGCTCGGGCGTCCCCTCGGCGACAAGTTCACCGCCCCGGTCACCGCCTTCGGGACCCAGGTCAATGATCCAGTCGGCGACTTTGATGATCTCCAGGTTGTGCTCGATGATGAGCACACTGTTCCCCGTGTCCACGAGACGCTGCAAGACCTCGATAAGCTTGTGCACATCCGCAGCATGCAACCCAACCGAGGGTTCGTCGAGCACGTACAGGGTCCGGCCTGTGGCGCGGCGGGAAAGTTCCTTGGCCAGTTTGACGCGCTGGGCTTCACCTCCCGATAAAGTCGTCCCGGGTTGTCCAACCTTGATGTAGCCCAGACCGACTTCCTGGAGGAGTTTGAGCTTGTTCATCATGTGCGGGAAGGCGGAGAATTTTTCCAGCGCCTGGTCCACGGTCATGTCGAGCACGTCAGCGATGCTGTGGCCCTTGAAGTGGACCTGCAGGGTCTCGCGGTTGAAACGGCTGCCATGACACACGTCGCATGGTACGTAAATATCCGGCAGGAACTGCATCTCGATGCGCAGTTCGCCCTGGCCCTGACAGGCTTCGCAGCGCCCGCCATGCACGTTGAACGAAAAGCGCCCCGGCTTGTAGCCGCGCACTTTGCTCTCCGGTAATTCCGCAAAGAGTTTGCGGATTTCCTCGAACAGACTGGTGTAGGTACCGGGATTCGAGCGCGGCGTGCGCCCGATGGGTGACTGGTCAATGTTGACGATTTTGTCGAGATGCTCGATGCCGTCAATGCGTTGGTGTTCACCGGGCTGGGTACGGGCCCTGTTCAGTTTCGCAGCCAGCGCGTTATAGAGCACGTCGCTCATCAGGGACGATTTGCCCGACCCCGAGACGCCCGTGATGCAGACAAACTTGCCGAGCGGGATGTTGACGGTAATATCTTTCAGGTTGTTGGCGCGCGCCCCCACTACGGTCAGCATTTTGCCGTTGCCTTCGCGCCGCTTCTTCGGCACCGGGACATGCTTGCGTCCTGAAAGGTACGCGCCGGTCAGCGACTTGGGATGGGCGATGATTTGTTCGGGTGTGCCTTCAGCGATGATGTACCCGCCGTGCTCACCCGCGCCGGGCCCCAGGTCAATAACCCAGTCGGCGGTGCGGATGGTATCGTCGTCGTGCTCGACCACCAGCACGGTGTTGCCGATGTCGCGCAGGCCTTTGAGCGTGGTCAGCAGCCGGTCGTTGTCACGTGGGTGCAGTCCGATGGACGGCTCGTCCAGCACGTACAACACACCCACCAGCCGTGAGCCGACCTGCGTCGCCAGGCGAATACGCTGGGCTTCACCGCCAGAAAGCGACCCGGCGGAGCGGTGTAGGGTAAGGTATTCCAGGCCTACATTCACCAGAAAACCCAGACGCGAGACGATCTCTTTCAGAATTCTGTCGGAGATGGCTTTCTGGCGGGCGGTGAGGGGAGTATCTGATCCCGCCAGCCGCCTGGCCCATTCGAGTGAACGCAATACCGGCCACTCGGTGATCTGCAATATATTGATGCCATCCACGGTGACGGCCAGTGCTTCGGGGCGCAGACGTTTGCCCTGACAAGTCGGGCAGGGCCGGTCGGACATGTATTCGCTGATCTTCTCGCGGATATATTCCGAGTTCGTCTCGCGGTAGCGCCGTTCCAGGTTGCCGATCACGCCCTCGAAGGCGGTGTCGAACGTTGCCTGGCGTCCGTCACGGTTGTGATAATGGATGCGGACTTTTTCGCCTTTCGTGCCGTGCAAAACAAGATTCTGATGTTCGGCAGGCAAATCCTTGATGGGCTTATTCATATCAATGTGATAATGCTGCGCCATGGCTTCAAGCATTTGCCAGTAATAACCGGGGTTCCCGTCCTCGCGGACGTTGTTCCATTCCATGGCGATCAGCGCACCATCCGCGAGAGATTTTTCCGGGTCAATCACACGGTCGGGGTCAATTTCGAGTTTATTGCCCAGTCCCTGACAGTCTGGGCAGGCGCCGTGCGGGGTGTTGAACGAGAAAGTGCGCGGCTCAATCTCCGGGATGCTGATGCCGTGCTCCGGGCAGGCCAAGTGCTCGGAGAAATGCAAATCGTGATTCTCTTCGGCTTTTTCTCTCAGGACTTGAACAGTGAGATATCCATCTCCGAACTTGAGGGCGGTCTCGACTGAATCTGTCAGCCGGGTGATGTTTGCTGTCCGCTCCTGCTCGGGCCCGGAACCGGATACCACCAACCGGTCAACCACTGCCTCGATGGTGTGGATCTTGTAGCGGTCGAGGCTGATTTCATCATCCAGGTTGTAAATGGTCCCGTCAACGCGGACACGCGCGAACCCGGCTTTGCGAATCTCCTCGAAGACGGCCTGGTAGGTCCCTTTGCGGCCGCGCACCACCGGCGCCAGGATCAGGATGCGGGTGCCCTCCGGCAATGCCCCGACTGCATCCACAATTTCCTGGGCGGATTGCTTGACCACTTCCCGCCCGCAAATCGGGCAGTGGGGGACACCGACGCGCGCAAAGAGAAGGCGCAGGTAGTCGTAGATTTCGGTGACAGTCCCAACGGTCGAGCGCGGGTTATGGGAGGTGCCTTTCTGGTCAATGGAAACGGCCGGGGAGAGACCTTCGATGTAGTCTACGTCGGGTTTCTGCATCTGGCCGAGGAACTGACGGGCATAAGCAGAGAGCGACTCAACATAGCGTCGCTGACCTTCGGCGAAGATGGTGTCGAACGCCAGGGAGGATTTACCGGAGCCGGAGAGACCCGTGATAACCACCAGTTTGTCACGGGGAATTTCGACGGTGATATTTTTTAAATTATGTTCGCGTGCACCGACCACGCGGATGACGTTAGAGGACATACGAACCTCGTTAGGGAGAGTAATGCGATTATAGCACAAATGTTTTATGTATCAGGCGCGGTTTGGTGCGCGAAGTGGTATTATAGTGGAACTTCCTAAACCCGGCGGGGTTTAATTTAAAGTGAACGATAGAATTCGATCTAAGCCAAGGAGGTAGATTATGTTACGTATCATAACCGATGGGGCGGCCGATGTTCCCGCTGTATGGGAAAAGGAATACGATATTGATGTCATTCCCATAAACATCCAATTTGGGGAAAAGACCTACCTGCAAAATGTTGACTTGGACACAGAGGGTTTCTACAAGCTTGTGGATGAAAGCAAGAAGATCCCCAAGACTTCCCAGCCCTCCCCGCATCAATTTATGGAATTCTACAAAAAGATCGCTCAGAAGGGCGATACCATCCTATCCATCCATGTGACAAGCAAACTCTCTGGAACATACGCCTCGGCTGTGGCAGCCGCGGAGGAATTAAAAAATATGTTCAAGGTTGTACCGTTCGATTCAGCCGGAGGCTCGTTGGGACTGGGTCTGATGTGCCGGGAAGCGCGCAAGATGGATCGGGCTGGTAAAAGCGTGGAGCAGATAGTCAAATACCTGGAAGGCGTACGCGACCGCGTCTGCATCATCCTGACATTGGATACGCTCGAATATGCCCGTATGAGCGGCCGCATTGGCACTCTCTCCGCCGCGCTCGCCTCATTGCTGAATGTTAAGCCGATTGCAGTGCTCAAAAATGGTATGGTGGATATGGTGGAAAAAGTGCGGACTCGCAAAGTTGCCCTGGATCGCGTCATCGAAATGGCCGTGGAAGAGTTTGGCAATCAGTCGATCTATCTGGGCATCGTCCATGCCCGCGATATCGCCTCTGGCAATGCCTTGATGGCGGAGGCGAAGAAACGTTTAAACACCAAAGAGACGGTGTTGACCGACCTTTCCATTTCTCTGGCCGCAAACTTTGGCCCCGGCACTGTTGGATTGGTGCTCTACCCGGTCGAATAGGTTCGTGCTCGAAAGAATCAATTAGACGGCTCGCAAGAGCTGTCTAATTTGTTTTAACCCTGTATTCTACCCGCGCGGAGATGTTCCACCTTTGAGCACACAAGTGGAGCAGCTGATGCCATCCTGGTAGCACCATACAAACAGCCAAATGCAGACCTCCAAGGCTGATCAGCCTCGGAGGTCTGTGTGTGTCTCATCATCCTGGAGAGTAGAGTCCTCATGCATCAGGACGTAGAAACTACGCTTATTATCATGGACGAAGTCGGTGACCATATAACCGGTTGCAAAGGCGTTCTCGAAGACTTCACGGGTGTAAAAGCGCCATTCGCGCGCCAGAGGCAGGTCAGCGACCTTCAGGGATGGGAAATCGGACGGGATTTCGATAAGCAGTAGCGTGCCCGTAAGCGAGGAAGTTTCTTCCGGCGGACTGGGTTCAGGCCCCCGGTCCGTATGCGCTTCTAAAAGTGTCGCTTCGGCGGTGCGGTATTGGTCGAGGGTCAGGGCCGGGCGTGAGCGGCGGCTGAGGCGACGTTCCACGCGTTCGGTATTCAGCCACCAGTCTACCTGGAAACGGTCGGAAGGCAGGCCGGCGTTCAGGCCGTCGCGCATCGCACCATATTCGGAACGCAGGTAAGTATTGCAGACCGCGCCCAGACGGGAAATATTGAGATGGGCGTTGCGACTGAGCAGGGGGTCGAAAGTCCAGGTGATACGGTCGAGGCCCTGTTTACGGACCATCTGCCACTGGGCGCGCTTGAGGGCAAAGCCGATGCCTTTCCCGTTCCAATCCGGATGGACGCTGAGGATGTGCGAGTGGTGTTTCAGGCGTGGACCGTCGGGCGTCGTGTAGATACCGGGAAATCCGAAAGATACACCCACCAGGTCATCCTCCACGAATGCACCGAGCACCAGCCCGCCATTATGGACAGCAGCCAGCAGCATGTGGGCCGGGATCACGTCGGTCTCGGAGCCGGGCCAGACCAGGCGCTGAAGCGCCTCGACGGCGGTCATCTCTTCGGGGGTTTCCAGGAGGTGGATGGTCCACTCAGCCATAACGGGTAAACAGTCTGCGGAGCAGTTGCCGGGTCCAGGGAACGTTGCGCAGGTAGTCCAACCGGGAGGCGAAACGGGAGGGCATCAGTCCGAAGATGCGCGTGATCGTGTCCACCGGGCAGGTGCGGTTGACGGCCAGGTAATCGAGCCAGAAGATCGAAGCAGGGAAGCGCGGAAAGATGGATTCCATGATGATGGTCAGGGCGCGCATGGATTGCGTCGGCCAATTGACCAGCCGCCTCCGCTGGCCGGTGACTTCCATAATTATCTCGGTCATCTGGCGTAGGCTGATGTACTCGCTGCCGCCCAGGTCGTAAGTCTGGTTGAGTGTTTCGGGGTTATCGAGGGCCCAGATGAGACAGGTGACCAGGTCCTCGACCCACAGCGGCTGGAGGAGCGTCTCGCCCTTGGCTGGCAGGGGCAGGAAACCGGGCGCGGCGGTCAGCAGCATCGCCAAACCAGTGGTGAATTCGTCACCCGGGCCGAACAGGACCGAGCCGCGCAGGATTGTATACGGGACCCCTGACTTACGGACGTATTCCTCGGCGATACCCTTGGCCTTGAGCACCGGGAAACCGGCGGCACGGCCGGCGCCCAGGTGGCTCAGGTAGAAGAGACGCCCAACGCGGGCATCCGCGGCGGCTTCGCACAGAGCACGCGTGCCATCTATGTCCACTGTCTGTAGATTGGCGCGCCCGCCCTCGCCCTCGCCCCCTGCCAGATGGTAGATTGTTTCCACGCCGCGCATGGCGGCGCGCAGACCTTGCACATCGCTCAGGCTGGTGACGGCCACTTCGACCGGCACGCCGGTGGGCAGGCGGGGGGTACGCAGCGATGGCCGCAATAAAATTCGGACCTGGTGGCCGGTTTCGACCAGTTGACGGGTGAGCACGCGGCCGATGAAGCCGGTGCCGCCGGTGAGGAGGATCATCGGGGGAGATTATAGCAGATAGTCATATGAGGCGATCGCCCATCCCTCCCTCTAATTACCCCAGCGCCGCGGCGAATCCCAGAGAACCAACATGGACTTTTAACGCAATTGCACTGGTTAATGCTGCTTAGTTGAGGTAAACTAAAGCAAGATAAGCGATGAACTGGCCATACGTGTTTGCCCTGGTCGTGTCTACCGCAGCAGCCATATTTGTTAGTATAGTGGCTTGGGGGCGACATACCGCGCCGGGTGCTCGTCCATTGATGGTGCTGGGGGGCGCGATCGCCACCTGGACATTGACATATGCGATCCATTTTTCGGTTGTGAGCGAACAAGCCCGTTTCTTCTGGTTGCGGGCCACCTACCTGGGGGTGCTGACCGTTCCAACTACGTTCCTGGTTTTTTCCATTCAGTATGCCAACCGAGGACACTGGTTGAAGAAAAAGGCCATTGCCCTGCTCACAATTGAGCCGGTGCTTACTTTCATCCTGTTGTGGACTGATCCCTGGCACAAACTGTTTTTTGGCGGCAAGCATGAGGGTGGAATAATTCTGGATGGCGGCCCGTGGTTCTGGATCAATGTCATTTATTCCTATGGGTTGGTTTTGTTCGCAATCATCCTGCTAATCCATGCGTACCGGCATACGGCACGTCCACTAAGGGGACAGACCGCAGCAATCTTGGCCGGAGCGTTGTTGCCTTGGGTGATTAATGTTGTCGGCGTGTTGGGTCTCAATCCATTCTCCGGCCTGGACTTAACTCCTTTTGCTTTTACCCTCACCTGTATCTGTTTTACCGTTGGCTTTTCGCGTTACCGCTTGCTTGATCTTGTGCCTATTGCCCGTGACGCTCTGATTGAGAGTATGAATGACGGTGTGATGGTTTTGGATGCGCAGAACCGTATCGTGGATGTTAACCGGTCAGCTCTGCAGATGATTGGAAAACCCGGACAATTGGTCATCGGCGAACCAGCAGAAAACGTTTTCACAAATGTCAGCGAAATATTTAACCTGTTTCTGGACAAGCTTACCACCCATCAGGAAATCGTGATTGGTGATAAAGAACTGCATTATTTCGACCTGCACATCTCGCCCCTCTATGATCGCAAGGGACATTACTCCGGCAGGCTGATAGTCGCGCGCGATAATACCGAACGCCGTTTGATTGAGCAGGCTGAACACGAACAGCGCGTTTCGGCTGAGGCGTTGCGTGATACTGCCGCGGCGTTGAATAGCTCGCGCACATTTGAAGATGTGCTAGACCGCTTGCTGGACAATGTTGGACATGTTGTCCCTTATGATATGGCAACTTTTATGTTGCTTGACGAACATAATATTGCGCGAGTAGCCCGTGCACGTGGATATCGGGAGCATGGTTTGGATGAAAAAACATTAAATTTTTCGGTGAACGAGATTCCAATTTTTTGCACAATGATGGAAACTGGTCAGGCCTTGGTGGTACCAGATACCCAACAAAGCAAGAATTGGGTTGTGATGGAGGGATTGGAAAAGATATGTTCTTATGCCGGTGCACCCCTGCAAGTGAAAGGGGAAGTGATCGGTTTTCTGGACCTGACCAGCCTGACCCCGAATTTCTATAACCAAACCCATGCTGACCGATTACAGGCATTCGCCGACCAGGTCGCGATTGCGGTTGAGAATGCCCGTCTTTTTGAGGAGACTCGGCAGCGCGCAGACGAGTTGTCGACCCTGCTGGATATCGGCCTGGCTGTCACCTCTGGCCTGGAGATGGACAAACTCCTCAGAGCACTCCTCGAGAAGTGTAAGCGCGTCCTGCCTATCGAAGCCTTTTACATTGCAACCTATGATAATGAAACCGAGATGATCGGGTATCCCCTCTTTTATGACAAGGGGGAAATTAGTGTATTGCCCCCGCACGAAATTCGCCAATCTCCAGGACTAACCGGGTACATTATCCAAACCCGGCAGATGCTCTACTTGCCGGATGCCCTCGCAGAAGAGGCCACGCGGAAATACAATATCATCGATTTTGGTGGTGACCCGAGCCATTCTTATGTCGGCGTACCGCTTCTGGTGGGAGACCGGGTGGTAGGCGTTATATCCATGCAAAGTTCCCAGCCGAATGCTTATCATCCGGAACAGGTCCGTCTCTTGGAAACGATTGCCACCCAGGCAGCGGGAGCCATCGAAAACAGTCGCCTGTATGCAGAGGCCCAACAGGAAATCAGGCAACGCGAAAAAGCCGAGCACCGTTACCGGGCTTTATTCGGGCAGTCACACGACGCCGTGTTTATTCTTGATGTTCAAGGGAAACACTTGGAAGTCAATCAACGCGCCGCTGATTTACTCGGTTATACGGTGGAAGAATTGATGCAACTGTCCGTGACTGATCTTTCAGATCAGAAAGAAGAGAGTGGATATATATTGGAACGTTTACAAAAAGGCGAAGATATCCCCCTCTATGAATGTGATTTTAATAAAAAGAACGGAGAGAAAGTAACTGTCGAGATAAATGCCGAATTGGTAAGTGATGATGATGGCGTTCCTATTCACATTCAGAGTGTGGTCCGGGATATTTCTGAACGCAAGCAGAACGAAGTTATATTGCAGGAAGCCAATCAAAAATTACGGAACCAGCTTGCGGAAATTGAAATGTTACAGGCCCAGTTGCATGAGCAAGCCACCCGCGACCCGTTAACCAGCCTCTTCAACCGTCGTTACCTAGAAGAGACACTGGCGCGCGAGTTTCTGCGGGCCGGGCGTGAAAAGAGCACTGTCTGTTTGGTCATGATGGATATTGACGGATTCAAGGCGTTCAACGACACTTATGGGCACGATGCCGGTGACCTGCTCTTGAGAAAACTGGGAGAATTTCTGCGCTCTGAAGTTCGTTCCTCGGATATTTCCTTTCGCTACGGCGGTGAAGAGTTTTTAATTGTCATGCCGGGTGCCCTGCTGGAGAATGGCTACGAACGCGCCGAGTATTTGCGCACCGCTTTTTTGTCGCTTGACATTGAGCACTTGGGAGTGAAACTGTGTGCCACGTTGTCAATCGGAGTGGCGATCTACCCGCAGCACGGTGACATGTGGGAGGATGTCCTGCATGCTGCCGACCAGGCGATGTATGCCGCCAAGGTTGCCGGGAGAAACTGCACTCGCACCGCCAGATAAAAAACGCCCGAGGGCGTTTTTTATTTCTTCTTTGGCTCAGCCATTTCCTGCCGGACGGTGTTCAACAGGCTTTCGGCCTTGAGTTCGTTTAGAGTGTAGCAGGGGGCTTCGAGGTGGTCGGCCAGCGCCTGGGCCAGGCCCTGGTCAAAGGAAGCGTGTTCCATGTTGATGACCACAGTCCGGTAGCCCCGACCTGCAATCTGCTCGGCGAACCCGAAGGCTTCCTCCTGCGGAGGCAGGACGCCAATCGAAACGTTCCCAGCCCCATCAGTCAGGATGATAAGCAGCGGTTCCACGTCTGGATGGATAATATGCTCCTGCGTGAGCACTTCGTAGGTCATCAGCAGACCGGCCGAGAGCGGCGTCTTGCCACCCACCGGGATGTCGGACAGGGCGCGCTGGGCCAGTGTGATGGAATTCGTCGGTGGAAGGATGAGTGTAGCGCGGTCCTTCTGGAAGACGATCAGACCGACCCGGTCGCGGCGCTGATAGGCGTCTGTCAGCAGGGACAGGATGGCGCCCTTTGTGGCGGCCATGCGCTCTGCCACGGCCATGGACCAGGAAGCATCCACCAAAAACAGGATCAGGTTGGCGGCCTTCTTGACCCGTACCTTGCGCTGCAAGTCACCCTTCTGGATGGCGAAAGCCACCTTCTTGCGTTGCTCGGTGCGCCGTTTTTGGAAGGGCGCTGCCGCGCGGATGGTGGCATCGAAGGCCACATCGTCGGTTTTGCCGTTGGCCGGTCGGGACTGGATGTAACGGCCTCGTTTGCGCTCGGTATGCGTGCGCGAGCGGCGTCCAGAATGCTGACGGGTTAATTTGTCGAGGGGGGTGTCGAGTTTGCGCGGGTCAAAGGTCTCGCCGACCTTGACCTTTTTACCGCCGTCCCACCAGTGAGCATCTTGAGGACCGAAGACGGTCTGCTGGGGGGACGGTTCGGCATCCGGCGGCTGGTCGGGGTTGTCCTGCTCGGCGGCTTCAGTTATGACTTTTTTTTTACGGACTCGGCGTCGGGCTCTTTCTCGGCCGGTTCGGACGGCTCGCCTTCGGTGGACGAACCCTGTAACTGCTCGATGCGTTCCTGCAACTGCTCAGGCGAGATCTCACTCTGATGGAAGGGGCCATGCTTGATGCGGTGGGGGAGGGCCAGTTCGGCGGCCAGAGCAATATCCCGATCCGTGATGGCGCTGCGTCCCTCGTAAGCGGCGTGGGCGCGGGCGGCCTTGAGAATGACCAGGTCGGCGCGGTGGCCGTCCACGTTAAGGGAAGCGGTCAGCGCGGCGATGGAGAGCAGGTCGCGGCGGGTGTAGGTCACTTTTTCGACCATGGTACGGGCCTGGGCAATGATGCGGCTGAGTTTCTCCTCGTGCGG
>JADGQD010000135.1 GCA_017882065.1 Anaerolineales bacterium
TACAGATGCTCATTGTACGCGGAATGGACATTTCGACCCTTGTAACGCCTGATAAGGTCGAATTGGCTAAAGCCCAAATCCAGGCATATTGGTCTGCACCCTGGTACATGACGATGCTTGGAGCCCTGGAACGCCTGTTTACCATTCCGCTGCACCTGGCATGCTCGGTGCTTGTTTTGCAGGCGTTCACACGCAAGAAATTCTGGTGGGTGGGACTGGCGATTCTATACCACGCTCTGGCAGATGGTGTAGCCGTTTTTGTTTCGCAGATTGGATTTTCAGCGCTGGTCATTGAGGGAATCATCGGGATCTTTGCGATTGTGAGCATGGTAATCATTTTTGCGCTACGCCAGCCCGAACCCCTGAGCGTAGTCGAAGGGCCGGACCCGGTCCTTGCTCCAATTTCAACGCTGGAATTCAAGCCCGGGCTGGTCGATGAGACCGATGAAAACCTGGACAAGACGCGTTATCAATAGAGAGGCGATATGATCCATACTAAAAATTTTGCAAAAATATTCAGCGAGATCCTTGCGGTGGAAAGTCTCAACCTGGATGTGGCTGAGGGTGAGGTGTTTGGTTTCCTTGGTCCGAATGCCGCCTTCCCTTTGCTCTGCAATTGTTAAGTATTAATCTGGGACTTTCCAAACTTGCCCGCTGCCCCTACTGCGGCAAGTGAGTGCGGTGCGCATCCAGCCGCTGGCGAAATTACGGGAAGCTGAGCAAGCCGAATTGGAATGGGGCAGGGTGGAGATAGCGAAAATCTCTGAGGAAGAAAAACTCCGCAAGGAATTGGAAGATTCCAAGTATCAAGGTCTCTAAAACAAAGTTGTACAATTATTGGCGCGAATGCCGTAAATATCGGTTATTTTGAGTACATGCGCATAGCCATTATATCTCTATCTATTTTCTCAAAAATCTATTAAAATTTTACAAATAAATTTATGGCGACCAACCGGTTGACCTGTGGCTTTACTTATGGAGATTCTGTGCGGCGATGAACGATAATCCCTTTTCCGTCAGTGCCCAGGCAGACTTGTTGCAAGCGTCCACTTTGTCCATGAAGTTCAGTTGCATATTGTCCCAGTCGCCAGCCTCGATGACTTCCTTCTTCTCGCGGAAGTAGTCCAGAATGTCGGAGGGGTGGAGGCGCGCCGAGTCGATCTCCGGGTCGCCGCCCTCGTGCTTGGCAGAGATGTTGGCCACGTGGTCGGCAATTTCCACCAGTTCGGCACGGCGGTTGTAGGGCTGGCGGACGATGGATTTCTGGGTCTCGGTGATGTGATGTTCGAAGCGCACCACGTCCTCGAAGCCGAGCGCCTTGCGGAACTGGGCGGTGAGTTCCATTGTTTCGTTGTTGATGGAATTCGACCAGTTGAAGCCGATCAGCGGACTCGTGCCATCGTCGCGGCTGAACAGTTTGGCGGCCAGCATGATCCACAACGCATGGTAAGGGTTGTCTGAGCCAAAGAAGACCGAGATCTTGAACTGGATATCCACGCCTAGGCGGTAGAGCAGGAAGCCGAGCAGGATCGTCCCGGCATTGAAGTTGAGCACATGCTGGACGCCATAGTGGGTATAGTAGTACAGGAATTCGTCCAGCCACTTGAGGGCGTATTCATTGGGCTGGCCGATGCCGCCGAAGTAGCCGGTAATGGTGGCAGGGCCGTTCAGGTGGATGTTGGAGCCATCGGCGCCCTTCGTGTCGAGCGTCTCTACGAATGAGGCCCCGATGATATCCAGGGCGGCCACGATGGCGGGCAAGTCGCCGTCAGCCTCGGATTCCTTCATCTTACGGACAGCGATGAAGCGGCCGGGGACAAGGCTGCGGTCTTTGATGGCGCCCTCGATCATCGGACGGATCCAGGGGAAATATTGCAAGGCAGAGACTTCGAGCGTGACGGCAGACTTGTCAGTGAATTTCATGCCCTTTGCCCGGTCGCCCAGGACCCGGGTCCGGTATTCCGCTACGGAGGCGAACGCGCCGGTGTCGCGTTGTTCGATCAGCCACATCAAGTCCTTGACATAATCGGGGGCGCGTTCGCCAACTATTTTCATCAGTTGGTCGAGTTTGCGGGACTCGCGGTGCTTGCGGTTGATCTCCTCCGGCGTGCCATATTTAGCGACGATGGCCAGGAAGTCGTTCATCACTTTTTCGCCGGGGTCGAGCAGGACGGCGTTAATGGCGTCCAGGCGATTGGTGGGGATGGCGAGCAGTTTGCGCAGGTCTTTGTCCATAATTCTCCTCGTGGGGGCAGGGGCGTAAGGCCTTGCGCCCCTAAAAAATCAATCCAACATCTTCTTCAGTTCCTCAAATTCCTCATCCGGCATTCCGAACCAGTTTTCCGGTTGGGGGAACTGCTTGCCGATTACTTCGTCGTGGTAGCCCTTCAGACCGTTGAGGATGACCTCCCCGGCGTTGCCGTAGACCTTGGCCATCTTCGGTTTGAACTTGGGGTACAGGCCGAACATGTCGTGGTAGATGAGCAGTTGACCGTGCGCATCCGGGCCGGAGCCGAGTGACATGATAATGCAGACTTCGGCGCGCTCGGTGATGAGTTTGCACAGCCGATCGGGGACCATTTCGAGCAGGATGGCAAAAGCCCCGGCTTTTTCGAGTGCTTTGGCGTCGTCGAGGATTTTCTTGGCCAGTACGGCGGACTTGCCCTGTACGCGGAAGCCACCCAGTGCGCTGACGGATTGCGGAGTCAGCCCGAGATGGCCGATGGCCGGAATACCGGCGTCCACGATGCCCTTGATGCGGTCGGCCATGGCTGAGCCGCCTTCCAGTTTGATGGCATCGCAACCGCATTCGGCCATGAAGCGACCGGCGTTGCGGATAGCCGTCTCGACCGACGGCTGGTAAGTCATGTAAGGCATGTCGCCGACCACAAAGGCAGTCGGGGCGCCGCGCCGGACGGCTTGGGCGTGGCGGACCATATCATCCATTGTGACCGGTAGTGTGCTGTCGTAGCCGAGCATGGTCATGCCCAGGCTGTCGCCGACCAGGATCATCTCGATCCCGGCCTGCTCCTGCAGGTAGGCGGTCGGGTAGTCATAGCAGGTCAGCCAAGTGATGGGCTGGCCGTCAGCGACTTTCTTGAAGAGATAAGGAAGGGTGATTTTCTTGCGGGGCATTGCTTGTGTTTCAGGCATTCTTTACTCCTTTTTGGAAATAGAGAAGAAAAGCATTAGTAGTATAGGATAAAACGGATGGAGAGGCAAGTTACAAGTGACAGGTTTTCGGTAATTGGTTATCAGAGAAGTTCGGACCGGGAATGCGTACATAATTTGAGGAAGCACAGAGAAAGGAGAAGGCATGTTGGCCAGTCCATCTTCCCTCTTGCGAACTATACGTAACCAAAAACCTCGGGAGGGGTGCGCGCGCGAGTCGATCATGGAGACCTTTAGGTCTAAAGTTTTCCCGGAGTGACATTCTGCAAGCAACATAAGGAGGAACGTTGTACCACCATGTAGAAAATTGCAGGGTATAATAGTTTCATTGCTCAACTATTCGCCCTTGCAACTATAACGAGGTCGCCATGCCAGAACCAACCTCCAGCCCCGTCCTGATCGACAAATTTTGGGAAAGCGTCCCGCCTGCGTGGCGGCAGACGCGCAGTCAGATCCGACGCATTGCGGTCGTGAAATTCCAGATGACGGAGGAGCAGTTCCAGGTTCTGCGCCGCATCCGCAAGGGCAGTGCCTCGGTCAGTGCCCTGGCAGAGGCCAGCCAGACCAGCCGCTCGGCGGTCAGCAAGGCGGTTGACGCGCTGGTGCGCAGGGGATTGGTCACCCGCAGCCAGGACCCGGCCGACCGGCGCAACGTCCCACTGGCGCTTACAGGCGAGGGTCAACGCGTGATGGATGGCATTTTCAACGAAGCCGAGGCCTGGTTATCCGCCCACTTTGAGCGCCTCAGTCCGAAAGAACTGGAAATCCTCCTGCAAGGCATGGAAATTCTCCGCAAAGCATTTTTGAACCCATAATCTTGCCTCTCATCTCATGAAACATCTCTTCAAACTCCGCACATATCTCAAACCATATTTCTGGCAACTCCTGCTCAACATGCTCATCCTGTTGAGCATTACCGGTCTCTCACTGGTTGTGCCGCAAATCATCCAGGGCGTGATTGACCAGGGCTTGAAAGCCGGAGCAACCGCATTCCTGGTGCGTTCAGCACTAATCCTGGTCGGCATCGGCGCGGGCACGGCCGTCCTGAACCTGGGTCAGCGTTACCTGACCGAATGGATCGGGGCGCATGTGGGTTACGATCTGCGCAACGCTATGTACGACCGAATCCAGTACCTGCCCTTCACCTATCACGACCACAGCACCACCGGCCAGTTGATCAACCGCTGCATCGAAGACGTGCGCGCCGTCCAGTCCTTTGCGGGGGATAGCCTGGTCCAGATCGTCCAGTTGGGCGTGCTCTCGGTCGGCGTAGTGACCATTCTGGTTGCCCGCAACCCCTGGCTGGCGGTCATCGTCCTCCTGCCGCTGGTCCCGATGGTCATGATGACGACCGACTTCGGCCAGCGCATCACCCTCCTCTTTTACGACGTGGACAACACCCTCGGCGACCTCTCGGCCCAGTTGCAGGAGAACGTGTCGGGAGCCCAGGTGGTGCGCGCCTTCGCCCGTGAGCCGCACGAGATAGACCGTTTCGACCAGATCAACCGCTCCTATTTCAAGGCACGCGTCAAAGTCCTTGGCGAATGGTCGAAGGTCATGCCCACCACCAACCTGCTCATCACCATGGGAACAATCCTGATCCTGATGGTCGGCGGCCCGCTGGTATTGCAGGGAAAGATGACGGTGGGCGAACTGGTGGCCTTCAACGCCTACCTGCTCATGCTTTCGGGGCCGGTGCAGCAATTGGCCTGGCTGGTCAACGCGCTGGGAGAGTCCGAAGCCGGGGCGCAGCGCGTGCTGGAAATTTTGGACCACGAACCGGAGATCCAATCCCCGGCGCGAGCAGCAGCGCTCGGGACCCTGAGCGGCCGCGTGGAATTCCGCGGCGTTTCCCTGCGCTACCAGGACGAAAAGATTGACGCTCTTTCCGGCATTGACCTGTCCGTCATGCCGAACCAGCTCATCGCACTCATCGGTCAGACTGGCTCCGGCAAGACCTCGCTGGTCAACCTGATCCCGCGTTTCTACGATGTGAGTGAGGGCGCCGTACTGGTGGACGGCGTGGATGTGCGTCAGGCTGACCTGGAGACGCTGCGGCGGCAGATCGGCATCGTGCTCCAGAGCTCGCTACTGTTCTCCGACACCATCCGCGAGAACATTCGTTATGGACGCTCTGACGCCACCGACGAGGAGATTTTCGCAGCGGCTAAAGCAGCCCAGGCGCACGATTTTATTGTCAAGTTTTCCGAAGGTTACGAGACGCTGGTCGGCGAACGCGGAGTGACGCTTTCCGGCGGCGAGCGCCAGCGGATTGCGATTGCACGCGCCTTGCTGATGGATCCGCGCATCCTTATCCTGGACGACTCGACTTCCTCGGTGGATACCCAGACGGAACGGCTCATCCA
>JADGQD010000136.1 GCA_017882065.1 Anaerolineales bacterium
CCCGAAGGAGCGCGCGACTATCTCGTGCCGTCCCGCGTCTACCCCGGTCAGTTCTACGCCCTGCCCCAGAGCCCCCAGCAACTCAAGCAACTGTTGATGGTGGCGGGGGTCGAGCGCTACTTCCAGATTGCGCGCTGCTTCCGTGACGAAGACTCGCGTGGCGACCGTCAGCCGGAGTTCACGCAACTCGACCTGGAAATGTCCTTCGTCCACCGCGATGACGTTCTCGAAATGGTCGAGGGTCTCATCACCGCCATGCTCCCGGAAGTGGCTCCACACAAGAAACTGCTGGCCTCGCCCTGGCCGCGTCTGACCTATAGCGAGTCCATGGAACGCTTCGGCACCGATAAACCCGACCTGCGCTTCGGCATGGAACTGTATGACGTCGGCGCTATTTTCGAGAAGGGCGAGTTCGTCGTCTTCAAATCAACATTGGAAAGCGGCGGCATCATCAAGTGCCTGGTGGCACCGGGCTGCGCCGGGTACACCCGCAAGCAGCTCGACGACCTGACAGCGACCGCCAAAGAACTCGGGGCGAAGGGACTGGTCACGCTGGCGCTGACGGCTGAGGGTCCGAAAGGCTCCGGAGCCAAGTTCATCGGCGAGACGGAAATTGCAGCCTTGTCCAAATTAACCGGCGCGGCGACCGGTGACCTGTTCCTGTTCGTCGCTGACAGCCCGAAGATGGTCCACAAGGTGCTGGGTGCGCTGCGGATCTGGTTCAGGGACGCTCTTAAATTGGCCGACCCGAACGTGATGGCCTTTGCGTTCGTGTTGGATTTCCCGATGTTCGAGTGGAACGAGGAGTTCAAGAAATGGGACGCCGCACACCATCCGTTCACCATGCCGCGCCTGGAGCATCTTGACCGGTTCGAGACCGACCCATCCACAATTCTGTCGGAGGCGTACGATATGGTCTGCAACGGTTACGAAATGGCCTCCGGCTCAATCCGTATCCACCGGCGTGACATCCAGTCGAAGGTGTTCAATCTGCTCGGCATCGAAGAAGAGGAAGCTCAGTTCAAGTTCGGACACATGCTGGAGGCCTTCGAGTATGGCGCGCCGCCGCACGGCGGGATAGCTCCAGGCATTGACCGGCTGGTGATGCTGCTGGCCGACGAGCCCAACATCCGTGAGGTGATCGCCTTCCCGAAGAACCAGGCCGCCCGCGATGTGATGGCGGATGCCCCGTCGTACCCGGATGAGAGGCAGTTGAAGGAATTGCATATCAAGATAACAGAGTAGTGGCGTTGCGATGAGGGCGTTCTTTGCCCGGCGAAGCAATTCCCACCCAAAGAGGAGATTGCTTTGCCGCACACCCGCCCTGGCGGGCGGTGCCAGGGAAGAGCGCCGCTCTCAACGACCTACACAAAAGGAGTGATGTCTTATGCCACCGATCATCCGCGTTGAAGAAATCGCAAAATATTCCGGCCAGGAGGTCACCGTCCAAGGCTGGGTCTACAGCCGCACCGACAAAGGGAAACTGGTCTTCCTGGTCGTCCGGGATGGCTCCGGCTTCGTCCAGTGTGTTGCTTTCAAAGGCGACCTGCCCGAGGCGCTTTTCGACCAGCTTACGCGCCTGCCGCAGGAATCCTCGGTCATCATCAGCGGAGCTGTGCGCGAAGACAAGCGCGCTCCCGGTATCCCCGGAGGGTACGAGATCGGCGTTAAAGAGATAAAAATCGTCCAGACCGCGGCCGAGGATTACCCGATGGCGCTCAAAGAGCACGGTGTGGACTTCGCCCTCGACAACCGCCACCTGTGGATCCGCATGCCCAGCCAGTGGGCCATCCTGCGCATCCGTGGGACCGTCATCTCAGCCATCCGCGAGTGGTTCGAACTAAACGGCTTCATCAATATGGACACGCCCATCCTGACCCCGGCGGCCGTCGAAGGAACCAGCACCCTGTTCGAGACCGAATACTTCGACGAGGGCAAAGCCTACCTAAGTCAATCCGGCCAGCTCTACAACGAAGCGAACATCATGGCCTTCGGCAAGGTCTACTGCTTTGGCCCGACCTTCCGAGCCGAAAAATCCAAGACCCGCCGCCACTTGACCGAGTTCTGGATGGTTGAACCGGAGATCGCCTTCTGCGACCTGGACGGGTTGATGGAGATCGAAGAGCAGTTCGTCACGCATATTGTCAAGCGCGTCCTGCGAGACCGGGGACCTGAGTTGAAATCCCTGGGCCGCGACCTGGCGAAGTTGGATAAAATCGAACCGCCCTTCCCGCGCATCTCCTACGACGAGGCTGCCAAAGTCATCCAGGAACTCTATGAAAAAGAGACCGACCCCGATAAGAAGGAACTGCTCAAATTCGAATGGGGCATGGACTTCGGTGCGCCGCACGAGGCTGCCCTGACCAACCGTTACGAGAAGCCGGTCTTTGTGTACGGCTACCCGACTCAGGTCAAGGCCTTCTACATGGAACCCTGGCCGGATCGTCCTGAAGTCTGCAAGTCGGTGGACTTGCTCGCTCCGGAAGGTTGCGGCGAAATCATCGGCGGCTCGGAACGGATGTCCAACCCCGAGCTGCTGCTCCAGCGCATCCACGAGCACGGACTGCCGGAAGCAGCTTATAAATGGTACCTGGACCTGCGCCGCTACGGCTCGGTCCCCCACTCCGGCTTCGGGATGGGCTTGGAACGAACGGTGGCCTGGATCTGCGGTATCGAACATATCCGTGAAGCGATCGCCTTCCCGCGCATGATCAAGCGAGTCTATCCGTAAATCCATCAGGGTCAAGCATGCGCTTTTCCCTGATGGATTCTGGGAATTCCCTTCATGGAGGGAAAGAAATGGTGGTATTGCGGACTTCGTCAGCCCAACAGCACCTATTTGCCCCCTCACCACGGTGATTCCGAGAGAACCTTAATCTTTCCCTACCCACCCCTCTTACTTTATGGTATAAAACATCTGCCCTGCTGTGCTCGCGATGCTGCACCTCCGTTCTGAGCCAACACCCACAAAAAGGGATTCAATCTCGCGACAAGGATGCGATAGGCTTCGGCCAAGGCTGACTTGCCGGGTAGGAGCCCGACCTGCGAAAGCAGGTTCAGAACCTTACAGCACACGGCATAAGCGGGGTTTTCTTACTGCTTCTTGCATAAATCTCTGAACTTGCTGTTGTCATTGTCCCGTGCTGGAACCGGGACTACCACGCGAGCAATTCATGGAATTTTGGTTCAGATATTTATGCAGTACCCTGTAAACAACAGAATGCGGAGAAATAGCGGCTGGCTCCCGGTTCTACCGGGAGTACGAGGTGGAGGTTCCTCCGCGCGAGCGGAGGTTAAGGCCCTCACCCCCAGCCCCTCTCCCGTTAACGGGAGAGGGGTGCAGGATGAAGGTCAG
This sequence comes from Anaerolineales bacterium, assembly GCA_017882065.1. Lineage (GTDB taxonomy): Bacteria > Chloroflexota > Anaerolineae > Anaerolineales > Villigracilaceae > UBA877. The sequence continues at coordinate 3,356 of JADGQD010000136.1, forward strand.
AAAATCGGATAGATCAGCGGATGCCTCCGGAGCCCGGTCACAGGCTCCTTTCTCCCTTCCAGAAGAAGCGCCCGGCAATAAACAGGTTTAAAAAAACTCTGTTTGTCGTCCAATCCTAAAACTGACCGGTAACGGTCAGGACAAAGGACGGCGCAGTGGTCAGGCAAAAGAATTGCCTGGATTAACGTGGAAGGACTGCCGACCGGATATTTTGCGTTACCAGAGGCACTCCCCCGGGTGTGTCTTTTTTTTTTAGGAGAACTCGATGAGTCTTGAACAGCATTACACCCAGTGGCCCATCGGGTTGCCATGCTCCTCCTGCGGACGTGGCATCCAGCCCTGGCCGGCGCGCCCAGCCTGAGGCTGCTCTCTGCCTGGCCAACCCAGTCGAAGGGGCCAGTGCGCTCCGGCGTATTATCTCTGTCAATAACCAGGAATGGATCGCCCTGAAAATATCAAATCAAAAATCCAGATTCATCAAAAGAGGAACTATGGATCCCAAAGAATTACTTGCTCTTGTCAAAGCCGATAATGTCAAATTTATCTCCTACCAGTTCACCGACGTAACCGGCGCGGTCAAAAGTGTGGACGCCCCCATCAAACAACTGGAGCTCACCCTGGAAGACGGCGTCTGGTTTGACGGTTCGTCGGTGGAGGGCTTCGCCCGAATCCAGGAAAGCGACATGCGCCTGGTGATTGACCCCGATACCTACGCCGTTCTGCCCTGGAGTCCCGCCGAAGCGCGCCGGGCGCGCGTCTTCTGCGACATCTACACCCCCGACGGACAACCCTTCGATGGCGACCCGCGCGGGGCGCTCAAGCGCATGCTTGCCAAAGTGTCGGAACGGGGCTGGACCTATAACGTGGGCCCCGAACCCGAGTTTTTCCTGTTCCGCCGCAACGGGGGCGAGGGAATCCACCCCGTCCCGCATGATGTGGGCAGTTACTTCGACTTCTCCGCTGACGACGAGGCTGTGCGCGTCCGCACCGAACTGATGGACGCGCTAAGCAGTATGGGATTGGAAGTGGAAGTTGGGCATCACGAGGTGGCCATCGGCCAGCACGAGATTGACTTCCGCTTCGCCGATGCGCTGCGTACCGCCGACAACGTGTTGACGCTGAAATATACCGTCAAAGCCATCGCCGCAAAACATGATTTGATCGCATCGTTCATGCCCAAACCCGTTTTTGGGATTAACGGTTCCGGCATGCACTGTCACCAATCCATTTTCGACAGCAAGGGCAACAACCTGTTTTACGATGCCAAAAATGAATATCACCTGTCCCCGCTGGCCTATGGATTCATTGCCGGTCAGTTGAAGCACGCGCGTGCCCTGGCCGCGATCGTTGCGCCAACCGTCAATTCGTACAAGCGGCTCGTCCCCGGATACGAAGCTCCGGTTTATATCGGGTGGGCGCAGATCAACCGCTCGGCACTGATCCGCATCCCGCGTTTCACCGAAGGCCGCATCAAGGCGATGCGCGCTGAACTGCGCTTCCCCGACCCTTCAGCCAATCCGTACCTGGCCTTTGCCACCATCCTGGCCGCCGCACTGGATGGAATTGACAACAAGCTGACGCCGCCCGCTCCGCTGAACAATATCAACGTCTATCAGCTTGACGAGGCCGAACGCGCCAAACTGGGCATTGCCTCCCTGCCCGGTTCCCTGGCCGAAGCCCTGGGTGAATTAGAAAAAGACAAGGTTGTCCGCGCCGCATTGGGCGAGAACATCTACGACGCCTTCACACGCGCCAAGTGGGACGAGTGGGACGCCTTTCGTATCAACGTGACCGACTGGGAAGTGGAACGGTACCTCGAAGTGGCATAAGAACAGCCGACAGCAATCGGCTTTCAGCATTCAGCAAACAGCGGCTGGCCTTTTCGCCAACCGCTGTTTCTTTACTGGAACCGGAACGGATTGAAATCCGTCTCCCGGTCATAGTAATCTTCGTTTTCCGTTTTCTTCAGCTTGCTGACAGCCGCATAGGTCACGGGTGTCATCAATGCTTCCACGCCAACCTTGAAAAGATAATTGGTAACGGTCAGTGTCAAAAACAAGCTCCAGGGGAAAACATGGAACAAGGAAGCGATGACAACGAATACGAGCGTATCCACCAGTTCGCCGACAATCGTACTGCCAATCGTCCGCGTCCACAGCCAACGGCCGCGGGTCAGGA
>JADGQD010000025.1 GCA_017882065.1 Anaerolineales bacterium
CAGGGTCCACGGCGGCAAAGACCAGGTTTAATAGAAGAAACAGGACCAGGCCTTTGAGGAGTACGTTGCGTATAAAGCGGGAACTCATATTATGCCAGACCGAACAATACGCGCAAGAAATGGACCGAAATGGACAGGCCCGGCAGGGCAAAGAAAACCCAGCCGAGGGCGATGAAGTTGAAAGTCAACAGCACGCCGCCCACATTCAGCGCCGACTGCCAGCGTGGCGACACCGCCGCAAAGCGCCTCCGGGTCAACTCAGACCATCGGTTATGAACGAAAAGCCCCAGTCCGTGCCACAGGCCCCAGATCACAAAATTCAACGTCACCCCATGCCAGAGACCAATCAGTACCATCGTCGCCACCTGGGTAACTAAGATGATAAACGGGATAGGCAGCGGTTTTTTTCCGGAGCGCAGCGCCCGCGTTACCGGGTTGAAGAAATAGGCCCGGAACCATTGCGTTAGGGTCATGTGCCAGTTATTCCAGAACTGGGTCAGATTGGGTTTAAGGTACGGAGCGTTGAAATTCTCCGGTAGCTTGATGCCGAGCAGCCGTCCAAGGCCGATGGCAATGTCGGTGTAACCGCTGAAATCGAAGTAAATCTGGAAAGCGTAGGCATAAATCAGCACCCACGCCCATCCTGCCGAGCGGACCTGTAGGGCATTGGTTGGATTCAAGGCAATCATTACCAGCACGTCGGCGACGGCGAATTTCTTGAACAAGCCAAACAAGAGACGTTTTCCCGCTTCGCCCAGGTCATCGGCAGTCAACGCCAGCGGGCGTCGCAAGTCCCCGACGAAATGTTCGATGCGATCAATCGGACCGGCGGTCAGCGCCGGAAAGAAAATAACGTAAATCAGATACTCCGAGAGCGAAACGACTGGCAGCCGTCCGCTCTGGCGGTCGCGAATCGTATGAAGCAGGCGGAAAGCAATATAAGAGAACCCCAGCCAGCGCAAATCCTGAGCCAAAGCCAGGCTGGTGGACTGGTGATTCAAACTGCGCAGCCCCATGCTGACCAGTGCCGCCAGCAGCGGGAATTTCAGCACAATAAATAGCAGGATGACAAAAACGAACGCGCTGGTCAGCACAGCCTTACCCGGTTTGGTAAAGCGCATCAGCAAGAACGCAACCAGGACAACACCTGCCATCCCGGCGAGGATTTCAAGAGTCTGCGGCGGGCGGGAGGCGGTCAGATGCAGCGAGAAGCCCAGGTAGCGCGTCAGGCCGAGAGCCAGCACAATACCGCCCAGGATGGCAACCGCCGGCCAATTGATCCGCCAGGAACGCTGCTCAGGCGGGGTGGTCAGGATCCACGTCAGGGTGGTAATTGCCAGGGTGGCGGTGGGCAGCCAGAAGTCCAAGCCGCGCACCGGCAACACCGGTTGGAACGCGTAAACCGCCAGCGCGCAACTCCCCAGCAAAAGCGGGATGCGCCAGCGGTTACGCGTCACCAGACCCAACATCGTGGCAACAACGATGGAGACGAGAATGAGGACGAGGGTCATCAAAAGCCCTGATAAATCCAGATAGGTGCGCTACTGACCGTCAAGATAACAAGGGCAATGAGAATTAGACAAAAGATCAATGCCCAAAGATTCTCACGCGTGAAAAGCCGAAATTTCATTTGTAGCCGCAAACCAGATATTCACCGCCCTGCTGAACCACCTGATAAGTGCGCGCAGAAAGGTCGAGTTCCGTGTTTTCGTTGTTATAGGTAGCGATAATTTTTCCCTGGCAATTAACCTGTGTTGTCGTGCCGTCCGTGCCTGCAGCGGTACATGCCAGATTTTCCAGCCGGGTGGTAACCGCCTGGAGTGAATCTAATTCGAGCAGGGCATTCGACTCCCAATCGGCGCAGGAGAGAACGGAGAGAGTATTGCCGTCTTTATTGACCAGGGCAGTGAGGTAATCTTCAACGGCCTTCGCTGCCGGGTCTATGGCCCGTCCACAGGCCGAAAACAGCAGAGCAACCATACACATCAAAAACACAATCGGAGCGAATTTTCGCATGGAATTCTCCTTATAGATGGAAATTGGGATCTTTGGGAATTTCCGTGATAGAGGGAAAGGAATGAGGATATTGAGAGTGCTTCGACCTGCCAATACCTATTAATTACACAATCATCACGACAAATCCCAGAAAACCGGGTTTAGACTGGCGGGATTATACCTGCTTCTGGCTTGAATTGACAAAACTTTCTTATCCTGATAGTATAGGTCAAATTGCCTATAGAAGAGGTCCAAATGACAACCCCAATTCAAACCCAGACCGTTTTGCTCACCCCCGCCGCCGCTGAAGTTGTACGCGGTCTGCGCCAACAACAAAACCTGGACGAAAGTTACGCCCTGCGGGTCTACATCACCGGGCAGACATGTTCCGGGTTCCAGTATGGTATGGCACTCGACAACAAGCCTCGCGAGACCGACGCTACCTTTGAGAGTGAGGGACTCACAGTTTTGGTGGATGAAACATCCATCCAGTACATGACCGGTGCGACAGTTGACTATATTGATGATGAACGCGGCAAGGGCTTTTTAGTGGATAACCCTAATGCGCTACCATCCTGTTCCTGTGAAAGTGGAACGTGCGGAACGAGCGAGAATTAGAAAACAAAACGAGGCCGGGACAATCCCGGTCTCGCCGTTTTATCGCACCTGTTACCTGCCGCGCAAGAACGAAATGACCGCGCCGAGAATTCCAATCAGCGCCAGGCCGAGGATGACGAAGCCCATCGGCACGCGTGACCCCATCCCTGCTGCCGGCTCAAAGTTAAGGGTTGCCAGTGGAGGTGGTGGAGTGAAAGTGGGCAGACGCGTGGGCGTCATTTGAACTTGGAAAGCAGCCGCAAAGGTAGGATTAATGGTTGGCGTGGTGCGTGGGGTGGCGGTTGGTGGTGGTTCGAGGATGGAGAGAGAGCCCGGCGAGAGCGATACATACGGTGCATACACCCAACCTATTCCGCCGGGTGCGCCCAGGTAGGTGATCTCAATCCATTCCCCAGCAAGAGACTTTCCGAGAGCCGGGGCGGTTTCCCCAACAACAAGATAACCAATCGTAGCATAATCAAATGAACTTGGCCCGGCGCGGACATTGACGCCATCCGGGTTGGTCACCGTGATGAACGGGCCGGAGGCTGTCCCGGTGACGGTGGGGATGTTTCCGGTCGGTTGTTGAGCCGCCGCCGGGGTCCAGGCTGGAGCGAGCCAGAGCAGGCTGGCAAATCCAAGCACGAAGAGAATCCAGAGTCCGATTTTTATCCAGGTTTGCATACGTCGCAACTTGTCAGAGAAATTTCCGTAAATGGAAGTGGAGCATTGCCCTACTAGGCAAAACGATTATAATCGAAATCCATGGACAGACGCGTATTCCACGGAAATATTGCCCCAACCGAGGTTGCCCGGGCTTTGATGGCCGAATTCAACCAAGGCAATACACAAACCCAGTTACTTGGCGAAAGCGGTAACCTGACCGTTCAGATTGCCTCATCGCAGTATTCCCGTTCAGGCGGCAGGACTGCGTTAAGCGTCAACCTTCAGCAGATAGAAGACGGCGTCATGGTGCAGGTTGGCGAGCAGCAATGGCTGGGTGTGGCTGCCAGTCTGGGACAGACGGCAATTTCCGCCCTTCTCAATCCCCTGAACCTGCTGGGCCGCCTGGATGACATTGCACAAGATGTAAGCAGCCTGCAATTGAATGAAAAAATCTGGCAGATCGTCGCGAATGTCGTCCGCGCAACCGGAGCCAGCCAGGAACTTTCCGAACGTCTCAGCAGCGTCACTTGCGAATTCTGCGGGGCGGCCAACCCGGTCGGTGCTTCGACCTGCGAAGCTTGCGGAGCGCCTCTCGGCAAGGCCCAACCAAAAGCCTGTCCCAAGTGCGGTTACGTGCTGACGCATGATGAGAAATTCTGTCCCAACTGCGGACAAGCAGTAACAACTTAAGATTTTACTCCGCAACAACACTCTGAAGCCCGGCTGCATGGAAGAGTCGAGTTTGTGCATGATAGATGCGCAACCTCGAGGCTTGCGGAATCCATCTCTCCCTTCTATAATAATCTCAATATGCCAACACTTGACGAACTTGAATCTCGTCTTCAAACCCTGCTTGAAGTCCACTTGCTGAAATACCTGCCCGGTTACAAAGCCGAAGATAGGGTCTATCAGCATTTGGCAGCTGCCATGCACAACAGCCTCATAGAGCAGGATGGGACCACCTTCGCTCCCGACGTGTATGTGATCATTGCCCACCCCTCCACGCTGACCCGCTGGCAACCCGAGCCGCGCCTGGTCAAGGAATTGGCAGAAGCACTCCACACCGCCGGAGACGAGGCGGGATTCCATTTTTTGACGAACCCAACGGTGACCTCCGCCGCAGACACGGATATGGCCGCCGACGAGACCCACATCATCGCCTCGTTCAGCAGCGAAAGCGTCGCCGAGACCCGGGGAATGCCAACCAAATCCCAGGCCGAGGCCCCAGCCGAACCTATTCCCCCGAATGCCTTCCTTATCCTGGGCGGGACGAAAATTATTCCACTCAACCGTCCGGTCATTAACCTCGGACGCCGTCTGGATAACCAGGTTGTCATTGACGACCCGCGCGTCTCGCGCGCCCATGCACAGTTACGGGTTGCCAAAGGCCACTTCGCACTCTTCGATTTGAACTCCACTGGCGGGACATTTGTCAACGGGCAACGCACCAATAAGTCTATTCTGGTTCCCGGCGACGTGATTTCCCTGGCCGGTGTGACTCTTGTTTTCGGCCAGGACCTGCCGACCGGGCAGGGCACAGAAAGGGTAACGACCGAGCCGAGATCAGCCATCTCCGCCGACCGCCCGACTGCTGTTTTGCTCCAAACCGAGAACAATAACAAGAAGAAAGCGGAAAAGAAATGAGTGGACCGGTTGTCCTTGCCTTGCGACTCCTGCTGGCTGTCAGCCTGTATGCGTTCCTAGGCTGGGCTTTTGTCAGCCTGTGGCGCGACTTAAAACAGCAGGGGGCGCTCCTGGCAATCCGCAAAGTCCCGCCAATCAGCTTGATTATCGCCCGCGGTGAACCTGCCCCGCAGACGCGGCATTTCGTCCTGCCGGAAGTGACCATCGGCCGCGATCCCGCCTGTGAATGCCCGGTGGATGACGAAGCCATCTCCGCCCGTCACGCCCGGCTGAGTTTTCATCATAACCAGTGGTGGTTGGAAGACCTGAATTCTACCAACGGCACTCTACTCAACCAGGAAGAACTCGCCATGCCAACCGTCGTCATGTCTGACGACGAATTCAAGTGCGGCGGAACTTGTTTTGTCATTTCCCTCGCTGGTGACATTTTTATGCCGCCGGTAAAGAGAATCTAATCGCTCCCTGCGCCGTCCCAATCGCAGGAACAACCGCCAAAGATGGCGGCATGAGCATATGCCTTTTCGGAGTACCTCCATGCCTGAAAAAATCTCGCTTGCCATCCTCGGCGGCTCCGGCCTGTACAACATGACCGGGTTGACCGACACAACCGAAAACGACCTCGAAACGCCTTTTGGAAAGCCGTCCGCACCCATCGTGATCGGGAAACTGGAAGGCAAACGCGTCGCCTTCCTCGCCCGGCATGGCATTGGCCACCACATAATGCCGACTGATGTTCCATATCGAGCCAACATCTACGCATTGAAAGCGCTCGGTGCGGAACGAATTGTAAGCATCAACGCCTGCGGCTCGTTGCGCGAGGATTATGCTCCCGGTCACATCGTCATCCCCGATCAGATTTTCGATAATACCAGAGGCCGCGCCCGTACCTTTTTCGGCGAAGGACTGGTGGCACATGCCGGGGTCGCCGACCCGTTCTGCCCGGACCTGTCAGCAGCATTGGAAACCGCGGTAAAAGGAACCGGCTCGACGGTCCATCACGGCGGCGCATTCATCATCATTGAAGGGCCGCGTTTCTCGACCAAAGCAGAGTCGAACATCTACCGCTCCTGGGGAATGTCCATTGTCGGCATGACGGCCGCGCCAGAGGCCTTCCTGGCGCGCGAAGCCGAGATGTGCTATGCCGTGATGGCCCACGTTACCGACTACGATGTCTGGCACGTTAGTGAAGCGCCGGTGACAGTGAAAATGGTCATAAAGACGCTCAACAAAAATACGCAGGCAGCACAAGCAGCCATCCGGCGGCTGGTGACATCCCTACCGGAGGAACGCCCCTGCGCCTGCGGCTCGGCCCTGGCATCCGCCATCATCACCCACCCGTCCGCCATCCCACCCGCTACGCGCCAGAAACTGGATTTGCTGGTAAAAAAATACCTTACTGCTTCTTGAATAAATCTATGAGCTTTCCTGTATCGAAAGGCTCGGAAATAACGGGATTTCGGTTCGGATATTTACGCAGTACTCTGTAAGTAAAGGCAATCCTGCCTCGTAGATTTCAACCAGATTGATGAAACGCATCCTTGCTCCGCCATCCCCCGTTCAAACCCAATCCCGCCTGCTTCGTCTGGCGGGAGTCTTTCTTTTTCTTTACTCACTCATCCTGACCCTCGCACCGGCCGCCCGTGCCCGCACCTGGGCCGTGGACTATCGCTGGAGCCACTGGCTGGGCTTCGTCGCCTGGGTGGTTATCTTCACCCTGGCGCATATCCTATCCCGCCGCCGTCTGCCCGACGCCGACCCATACATTATTCCCATTGCCGCCCTGCTGACCGGCTGGGGCATTCTCACCATATACCGCCTTGTCCCCAGCTTCGGTCTGCGCCAAACCGCCTGGCTGCTGGTTTGCGGACTTGTCTTTCTGCTCGGTCTACGTCTTTCCCCCGAACTGCGTTTCCTGCGCCGCTACAAATATCTCTGGCTGACCAGCGGCCTGCTGCTCACTGCCCTGACTCTCCTCTTTGGCACCAACCCCTCAGGTGGCGGTTTGCGTCTCTGGCTGGGTTGCTGCGGAGTCTACCTCCAGCCCTCCGAGCCCCTTAAACTCCTGGTCATCGTCTACCTGGCTGCCTACCTGGCCGACCGCCTGCCGCTGAGTCTGCGCCCGCTACCGCTACTCGCCCCTACGGCGGTCGTCATAGGTATAGCTTTGTCACTACTCTTCGTCCAGCGCGACCTGGGTACCGCCTCCATTTTCATTTTTCTCTACACCATCATTCTGTTCGTCGCCTCCGGCAAAAAGCGCATCCTGCCGATCAGCCTGGTCGGGCTGGCAATTGCAGGCGTAGCCGGATATTTTCTTTTTGACGTTGTCCGCCTGCGTGTGGACGCCTGGTTCAACCCCTGGCTCGACCCCTCCGGGCGCTCCTTCCAGATTGTCCAGTCATTGATGGCAGTTGCCAACGGCGGGACATCCGGACGCGGACCCGGACTGGGCAGTCCCGGACTCGTGCCGGTGGCAATTTCGGACTTCGTCTTTACTGCCATTGCCGAGGAAACGGGGCTGGTGGGGACCCTGAGCCTGCTGGCGCTGATTGGCTTTTTCGCCGCCCGCGGCATTCGTACCGCCATGCGCGCCCCAGACAACTTCCGCCGAATCCTGGCCGCCGGGCTGACCGCTTACCTCGGCGCACAGTCCATTCTTATCATTGGCGGCAACATTCGCCTCCTGCCGCTGACCGGAGTGACGCTGCCCTTTGTCTCCTACGGCGGCTCGTCCCTGCTGACTTCTTTTCTCGCGTTGCTCATCCTTTTACTCATCTCCAGCCAATCCGAAGAGGAGCCTGCACCGCTCCCGAAACCCCAACCTTACCTTATCCTGGCTGGGTTGATCGGTCTGGGCCTTTTAGCCCTAGCTGCCACGAACGCCTGGTGGACCATATGGCGCGGGCCAGACATTCTCGAACGCACCGACAATGCCCGCCGCTCAATTGCCGACCGCTACATCAAGCGCGGCAGTCTGCTTGACCGGCACGAAACGCCAATCAATCTCACTGAAGGCGAGTCGGGAGATTATCTTCGCACATATCTCTATCCGGCTCTGGCTCCTGTGACTGGCTATACGAATCCCATCTATGGGCAATCCGGGCTGGAAGCCAGCCTTGACCTTTATCTGCGCGGCCTGCAAGGAAATCCCGCCAGCAGCATCTGGTGGGACCACCTGGTCTACGGCCAGCCTCCGCCGGGCCTGAATGTGCGTCTGAGCCTGGATTTGGAGTTGCAGCGTCAGGCAGACAAACTGCTTGGAGATCACACGGGTGCTATCGTGTTGATCAACGCAGCCAGCGGTGAAATCCTGGCAATGGCTTCGCACCCGACCTTTGACCCGAACCAGCTGGATACGCAAGCCTCCGCCCTGCTCCAGGACCCAGGTTCCCCGCTCCTGGACCGGGCTGCGCAGAGTCAGTATCCGCCCGGGGACGCCTTGCAACCGTTCTTCCAAGCCGCCGGGTTCAACGTTTGGCCATCGCAGAGTATTGCAGAAGCATGGTATACCGCCCTGGGTTTTTACGTCACGCCGGAATTGAATCTGCCAGTGGCAGCCGCATCCACGCCGGGGAGCGCATTACGCGTCAGCCCGTTGCAGATGGCCCTTGCAGCAGCCACATTGAGCAGTGATGGGGTGCGGCCCGCGCCGCGCCTGGTAATGGCCGTGGATACCCCCGCACAAGGCTGGGTCATCCTGCCCGCACTCAGCGAGTCAGTGACAGTCTTCGCCTCCGCCAGTGCGGCGAATACCGCTCAGGCGTTGATGGTCAGTGGTCAACCCTTCTGGCAATGGAACGCACGGGTAACCCAGGCAAATCAGACCTTCTCCTGGTCGCTGGGCGGGACACTGCCCGACTGGCAAGGCGCGCCACTGGCAGTGGTGATATTGCTGGAAGAAAATGACCCAAACAGGGCGGGGGTCATCGGTCAAACCCTATTCGAAGCGGCTACACATCCTTAAAATCAAACCGGGCTTCTAATAGAAGCCCGGTTTTTTCGTCATTTCACTCTTACAAACCGCCGCTTGCCCACCTGCAGCACACCCGGATGCGGGAAGGCGGCGTCGAACTTCTCCAGTATTTCACCATCCAACTTAACACCTTTTTGCTCAATCATGCGCCGTCCATCGGATTTACTCGCCACCAGACCGGCCGCCGCCAGCACGTCCAGCACGGTCTGACCAGGCTGGAGGGCAAACTCGGGCATTTTGTCAGGTACGTCCTTTTGCTGAAAGACTTTCTTGAAGGCTTCCTCGGCAGCCAGGGCGATGGCCTCGTCGTGGAAGATAGCCACGATCTCACGCGCCAGCGACATCTTGGCATCCCGCGGGTGCAGCGTCCCAGAATTGAGACCGGCTTCGAATTCGGCAATCCGGTCGGGGGTCCAGCGCGTGACGAGACGCATGAACGATCCCATGGCCTTGTCTGGCACAGACATCACCTTTCCGTACATATCTTCCGGCGTCGAAAGCAGCGGGATGTGGTTGCCCAGCGACTTGCTCATCTTGACTTCGCCGTCGGTGCCGGGCAAAATGCCCAGGATGATGGCAATATTGGGCTTATCACCCAGGGAAGTCATGATCTTGCGAGCCGCGGTGACGATGTTGAAAAGCTGGTCGGTACCGCCCACCTGAACATCAGTCTGCAAGGCGTGGGCATCGTAGCCCTGCATGATGGCGTAAAAAGTCTCGTGGAGGTAGATCGGGTCGCCGTTATCCCAGCGTTTGCGGAAGTTTTCGCGGGTGACGAACTGCTGAATGGTGAAATTGGAGGCCAGTTCGATCAACTCGGCAAAGGTCAACTCAGACAGCCACTCGGAGTTGAAGCGAATTTTGGTCTTGTCGCGGTCGAGGATTTTGTAAGCCTGTTCAGCGTACGTGTGGGCGTTAAATTCGACTTCCAGCTGGGTCAGGCGCGGGCGGAGCTTATCCTTGTCGGACGGGTCGCCAATCAGCGAAGTGAACGAGCCGACCACAAACGTGACCTCGTGGCCGAGTTCCTGGAACTGGCGCAGTTTGCGCATCGGCACGGTGTGACCGAGATGCAGGTCCGAAGTGCGCGGGTCGAAGCCGCAATAGACGCGCAGCGGACGATGTTCTCTCTCGGCTTCGATAAGTCGCTGGCGCAATTCATTGGCCATGTTCTTTTTCAGTTCTTCGTCGCCGTATTCGGTGCCCTGCATCAAAAGGGCGACCTGGTCATCTATGGGCACTTTCGACATGATTTGCTCCGTAAAAAGGTATTCGAGATTCGTAATTGGTTATTCGTAATTCGGTATCCGGGAAGCAAAAACGCGCCTGCCGCAGCAGGCGCGTCCTTCCCACCTGCAACGGCGTTTAAGGGTGGGAATAATAGTAAAGGGAAGTAAATCCGGCGTTCATATCGCCGCAATTATACAGCATTTCTCTTCAGACGCCAGTTATTTCTGCTCAATATCCCGCGCCGCCCGGCGGGTGTTGTCTTCCATATCCATGAACATCAGCAACGCTTGGGCCACGCCCTGTAAAACGACAAAATAGACCACCCCGCGCAGAGGCTGCTCGAACAGGTAAAGGATGCTTTGGACAACATCCGTAAACCCCATTCCCGTCCAAAACCCGCGCGCGATTTGCAAGACCATTACCAGTGCCTGAACCAGCCACTCAAGCGCATAAACTCCCACCACCACCCAGGAAAGAATCTTCGCCACAGATGTCAGGCGCAGGACGGTATCCTTACTGAAATATGTTCCCAGGAAATTTTCACGTTTCTCCATATTCAATCTGTACTCTCCTTCCATTTTGTTATAATAGTTCACTTACAGGCTTCTATATGGAATTATACCGAAAAGGACCGGATTATGGACACAACTGACCTTCCCAACAAGCCAACCAACTTCATCCTCGAAGCGGTCGCCGAGGATCTGAAAACGGGCCGCTTTAGCTACGTCCGCACCCGCCTCCCACCCGAGCCGAACGGCTACCTGCACATAGGGCATGTCAAGGCATTCCTGATTGACTATAACACCGCCAAAGAGTTCGGCGGTGAGTTGATCCTGCGCTTCGACGACACCAACCCGACCAAGGAAGAGACCGAATTTGTTGAAGCCATCGAAGACGACGCCCGCTGGCTGGGCATCCAGTGGGTTAAAGTGACTTTCGCATCGGATTATTTCGACCGTCTGTACGAATGGGCCATCCGCCTGGTCAAAAAAGGTCTGGCCTACGTGGACGATCAGACGCCCGAGGAAATGAGCGCAAGCCGCGGCACTTTGCCGCGTGGCACAAAGTGGCGTCAGACCGAATCGGCCTTAAAACCCGGTACGGAGTCCCCCTACCGGAATCGTCCGGTCGCAGAAAATCTCGACCTGCTGGAACGCATGAAGAACGGCGAGTTCCCTGAAGGCAGCCGCGTCCTGCGCGCCAAAATTGATATGGCCCACCCCAACCTCGTCATGCGTGACCCGGTGATGTACCGCATCATGCAAGCGGCACATCACCGCACCGGCAATAAGTGGTGCATTTACCCGATGTACGACTGGTCGCACGGCCAAAACGACTCAATGGAAGGCATCACGCATTCGCTCTGCTCGCAGGAATACATCATTCACCGTCCACTCTACGAGTGGTTCCTGGAGCAACTGGGTGAGTTCAAGACGCGCCAGATCGAGTTTTCCCGCCTCAACCTGACCTATGCCATGATGAGCAAACGCAAACTTCGCAAACTGGTCGAGACGGGTGTGGTAAGCGGCTGGGACGACCCGCGTCTCACCACCCTGCGCGGCCTGCGCCGGCGCGGCGTGACTCCTGAAGCCATCCAAACTTTCATCGCCGCAGTCGGCGAGACGAATAACGACAGCTGGGTGGACATGGCCCAGCTAGAAGCCTGCATCCGCGACGATCTGAACAAACGCTCCCTGCGCCGCATGGCCGTCCTGCACCCGCTCAAGCTGGTTATTGACAACTATCCCGACGGTCAGGCCGAAGAAATGACCGCCATCAATAACCCCGAAGACGAATCCGCCGGGACACGCAAAGTCCCCTTCTCGAAGGTGTTGTACATCGAACAGGACGACTTCCGCGAGACGCCGCCGCCTAAATATTTCAGACTGTACCCTGGAAACGAGATCCGACTGCGTTACGCCTATCTGGTCAAATGCACCAGCGTCACGCGGGACCCGGTCACTGGCGCGGTGACCGAGGTGCATTGCACCTACGACCCGGCCACGCGCGGCGGTGACGCCCCCGACGGACGCAAGGTTAAATCCACCATCCACTGGGTCTCGGCACAGCATGCAGTGAAAGCCGAAATCCGACTCTACGAGCAGTTGTTCATGGCTAAGAACCCGGATGTGGGAGATGATATCAATTCCATCATCAACCCCAATTCACTCGAAGTGCTGACGGACTGCTTCTTCGAGCCATCCCTGGCGGAGGCGAGGCCAGGCGATAAATTCCAGTTCGAGCGCACCGGCTACTTCTGCGTGGACCTGGACTCTGCTCCCGGTAAACTGATCTTCAACCGTACGGTAACGCTTAAAGACACCTGGGCAAAAATAGAGAAAAAGCAATAGTCTCCATACTCCTGTCACGCGAAAAAGCATGACCTGTTGCGTGGTGCAAGGAAGAGGATACTGGTATGAAAGATCCAACCAATGGCAAAGTTATCATCATAACCGGCGCATCCAGCGGAATCGGTGCGGCGGTTGCCCGGCGTTTGGCGCGTGACGGCATGCGTCTGACGCTGGCCGCCCGTCGCCTGGACAGGCTCGAACAGGTTGCTGCCGAAGTCGAGGCTCTTGGCGGGGAAGCACTCGTCGTGCAAACCGATGTGCGCAACCGCGACGAACTCCAGCGCATGGTACAGGCCACACTCGACCGGTGGGGACACATTGATGTGCTACTCAACAATGCCGGGCTAGACCATGACAGACTACTGATCCGTTTTAAGCCGGAAAAGATCCGCGACGAGATCCACATAAACCTGATTGCCGTCATTGAGTGCGCCCAGGTGGTTCTGCCGGTGATGCTCCGCCAGAAATCGGGGCATATCATCAACGTCGCCTCAATAGCAGGATTGATCGCCACGCCTGGAGGGACTGTTTACAGCGCCAGCAAATTTGGGGTCAACGGTTTTTCCGACGCTCTCCGCCGGGAATTTCACGGCTCCGGCATTCAAATTTCGGCTTTTTGCCCAGGGTACACGCCGACAGAAATCTCCCCGGAACTCAAGGCCATCGCCGAAGGACGGCCCGACGCGCCGCGCGTGCCGGGGCTGATGCCGGTCACTTACGTGGCTGATCAGATCGCTCGTCTCATCCGCCACCCGCGCCGGCGCGTCATCATTCCACCCGGTTGGAAATTTCTGGTTATCATCGCATTCCTCTTTCCTGGCATAGCAGACGCTCTGCTTCCCCTGTTTCTTAAAAAGGAGAAAACAGATAAAAAATGAACCTCATCGGCACCATTTTCGCTGCCCTGGCTGCCATTGCGGCCGGCCTCATCAACGCCCTGGCGGGCGGCGGGACACTGATCACCTTCCCCGTCCTGATGGCAATCGGGCTTCCGGCCGTCTCGGCCAATGTCACCAATACAGTGGCGCTCTGCCCGGGTTATTTAGGCGGGACTCTAGCCCAGTTGAAAGACCTGAAAGACCAGAAAAAACGGCTGTGGATCCTCATTCCGGCCGGAGCACTCGGCGGGCTGATAGGAGGAATCCTGCTCCTGAATACAGGAGAGAAGCTCTTCACGGATTTAGTCCCATATCTTATCCTGCTGGCATCCAGCCTGTTGGCCGTCCAGGACCCGGTGCGTGCATGGCTGACCCGTCGCCTGGAACAAGGCAATACAAAAACCCCGTCAGAAGTATGGGCTTTCTTCCCGGTTTTTCTGGCGGCCATCTACGGCGGCTATTTCGGGGCAGGCTTGAGCGTGATCGTGCTGGCCGTCCTGGGACTGGTGTTGAACGACTCCCTGACACGCTTAAATGCCCTTAAACAGGGTATCGCCTTTGCCACTAACGTCGCCGCGGCGCTGTTTTTTATCTTTTCGGGCAAGGTGGTCTGGAGCGTGGCCCTGGTCATGGCGGTCGGCGCCCTGCTGGGCGGCGTTCTGGGGGGAAAACTCGCCAGCAATATCAAACCCGCGACACTACGCTGGATCGTGGTCGCGATAGGCTTCGTAGTTGGGATTATCTATCTGGTTCGGTCATTCATATCCTGAAAAAACGTCCCGAAGGTATGAAACCTGCGGGACGTATGCTTTAAATCTTTTCCAACATTTCAATCGCTTTCTTCACCCTCTCCAACACTTTTTCCTTCCCCACAATCTCCATACTCTCGAACAGCGGCGGGCTGACGGTCTGACCCGTCACCGCGACGCGCAGAATCCCAAAGACCTGGTTGGGACTCAACCCAAGTTGTTCCACCAGCGCCCGCAGGGGTGGTTCAGCGGTGACAGGATTAATTTCTGGCAAACCAGAAAGGATCTCCAGCGACTTGCGGGCAATGTCCACCGATTGGGCAGCCGTCAGATTCTTAGCGACCAGGTCAGTAGGTTTCGGTTCGACAGTCTCTTTAAAGAACCAGGCCGCGAAAGGCAGGCAGTCGTCCAGGGTGACCAGACGCTCGCGGATGAGCGGGGTAATTTTCAGGAGTTTGGTGTCAGCCACGGCGAGACCCTCGCGCAGGAAATAGGGCTTGATACGAGCGGCCAAGTCATCGGTCCGGAGGAGGCGGATGTGGGTCGCATTGAAATGGTCAAGTTTGGCAAAATTGATGGCGGCGGGAGAGGGTGTCAGATTGTGGATGTCAAAGCGAGCGATCATATCGTCCAGAGTCAGCACGTCGCCTTCGGAGACACCCCAGCCCATCAGAGCAATCCAGTTGAGGACGCCTTCGGGGATATACCCCAGGCTTTGCATGTCGCCGACAAAAATCGAGTGGCCGTCCTGGATGGCTTCGGCGGCCTCGCGTTTGCTCATCTTGCCTTTCCCGCTGGGCTTTAGGAAAACTGAGAGATGCACAAATTGCGGCTCTTCCCAGCCAAAGGCACGGATGATGTGCGTATGCAGCGGTAGAGAGGGCAACCATTCCGAGCCGCGGATGACATGCGTGATTTCCATCAGGTGGTCATCCACCATCGCAGCAAGATGATAAGTGGGCAGGCCATCGGATTTGAGCAGAACAGAATCGTCCAGAGCGGAATTTTCGGTAGTGCTGGGACCGCGCAGCAAATCCGTGGTGGTGATGCTCCCTTCCTTGGGCATTTTGAAGCGAATTACAAACTTCTCGCCAGAGGCGGCGCGACGGCGTCCCTCGTCCGGGTTCAGGTTGCGACAGGCTCCGTCGTAGCGCGGGTTTTGTTTGTTTTTCATCTGCTCCTGACGGACTTTGTCCAGGCTGTCAGGGGTGCAGAAACAGGGGAATGCGTGCCCCAGTTCCACCAGTTTCCAGGCGTACTCATGGTAAACCTCGCGGCGCTCGGTCTGACGGTAGGGGCCGCAGGGACCGCCAACATCCGGGCCTTCATCGTAATTGATTCCCAGCCAGTGCAGGCCGTCAATCAGTTCCTGCTCGGCGCCGGGGACGAAGCGTTTCTGGTCGGTATCTTCGATACGCAGGATAAAGGTCCCGCCAGTGCGGCGCGCCAGGAGGAACGGATAGAGCGCAGACCGGGCGCTACCGAGGTGCATCCGACCGGTGGGAGAAGGAGCAAAGCGTGTGCGAACAGGTCGAGGGTACAAAAAAGCCTCCGAAGCGCAGTAGTAACGACTCAAGTCGTTACTACGCTAAAAGTCCAATGGTTTATGTCTTAATACAACGCTTTCCACAAGTCCAATACCAAGCATCAGGGAAATCAGACCACTGCCGCCATAACTGATAAACGGGAGCGGTATACCCGTGACCGGGATCAGGTTCAGGTTGACGGCGATATTCACCGC
>JADGQD010000137.1 GCA_017882065.1 Anaerolineales bacterium
CCGCCGTAGGCGCGGCCAAAAGGCGGCATGGCATGCTCTTTTTCCTGCTGGCCGTAGGCGATGATATTGGCGAGGGTCTCATCGGTAAAGGTGTACATGATATCTTTGGTGTTAATCGGGAGAAGGATAACACCCTCGAATCCTTCCACGCCTATGACCTCACCGCCTTCACCGTCCGGGCCGTGGCATTCGACGCAGTTGATCGAATACAGGTCCTGACCGGCGACGATCTGTTCGGAGAGCGTGTTCGCCACCAGGACCTCGGCGCCGGGTGTGACCGGCGGAGCGAGGACAACCACACCAACGGCCACAACGACCATCAACACGGATGCAATGACAGCCGTCCATTTTTGCAGCCGGCTGGCAAACGGCCCGGATTTTTTTGCCAGGAATGACGATCCAACCAGAATGATGTAGGCCACTATCGGGATGACCAGACCGGTCAGGAATTGAAGCAGTGTCATCGTGGACATGCCGGTGTCGCCAGAGATTGCGGGGATACCGGAGATGGTCGTTAAGACAACCATACTTACAACGAAGACACCCATGATGCCCAACGCCATGGTACGCCGGGAATAGTGACGGTAAGGATTTTTATCTATCAGTGGCAAGACGAACAAGAGCAAGATGACAAGGCCAGGGATGGCTGCCGTGGCAATCCATTCTATTTTTCCCAGCAGCGGGATTTGTCCATAAACGGCAAGGAACTTGAACAGGAACAGGAAGTACCACTCCGGTTTTGGGACGTAGGCCGAATCGCTGGGGTCTGCTTTCGGTTCGCCCGGCACGCCGATGAAGGTTGCCAGCATGATCAGGAGGACGAAAATCGCCAGTGAAACCAGTAGATCCTTGAAAATGCTGTCCGGCCAGAAGCGCTCGCCTTTTTGCAGGGCGATCCTGTATTTTTCGAGGACGTTCTTCTTTTGTTCTGCTTTCATGTCCGCGCTCCTTTAGTCGTCCTTGCCAGGGAATTCTGATTCGCCGTGCTTTATGATGAGGAACAGGTGGACGCCAATCAACCCGGTCAGCACGGCGGGGAGCATCCAGATGTGGGCCGCGAAGAACCGGCTCAAGGTCAGCGCGCTCAGGTCGGTACCGCCGCGTAATGCTTTCTGGATGAAGGAGCCGATCCAGGGTACGCTTCCGGCAATGGACGTAGCGACCGTGGTGGCCCAGTAGGCTTTCTGGTTCCAGGGCAGCAGGTAGCCGGTAAAACCCATCCCCAGCGTGCACAGCAACAGACCCACACCAATCAGCCAGGTCAACTCGCGCGGGTATTTATACGAGGCGGTTACGAAAACCCGGAGCATGTGGACAAAGACAACCAGCACCATCACCGACGCTCCCCAGTGGTGGATGCCTCGGATCAGCCAGCCAAAAGCGACTCCATTCATTATGTACTGGATGCTGTCGTAGGCGTGGTCAGGGGAGGGCGTATAATAAACGCTCAAGAAAATACCGGTCGCACCCTGGAGCAGGAATAGGAAAAGGCTGGCCGAGCCGAGCGTGTTCCACCAGTTACCCTTCGGTTCAGGGCGGTCGAGGGTAGCTTTATACAGGTCGTTCAGAGCGAGACGTTCATCCAGCCAGGCGAAAAGCTTATTCCACATAATCGTTACCCTTCCAGGAAATGAATGAGCAGCGTGCCGTCCTCGACCTTGACCTGGTCACCGGAATAACGATCCAGCGGACGGGGCGGCGGGCCGCCCAACACTTCGCCATTAATCCCGAACTGGGCATCGTGACAGGGACAGATATATTCCTGCTTGTCCGCATTCCAGTTGACGTGGCAGCCCAGGTGCGTGCATTTATTGGAGAGCACCAGCGTTTCCGTATCCGACGTGCGCAACACAAACACACCATAACTGTTGACGCTTTTCTCCCAGCCATTAACTTTGCTGCGTGTGAAAGTAGCCAGGGTCGGTTTTCCGACCTCGAAATTCTCGAGTTTCCCCAGTGGCATCCAGGCGTCAGTCTTGCCTGCCTTGAGCGCTGGATCAATCAAATAGGCGATGGATGGCAAGCCAATTGCCGCACCGATAACCGTACCCACGGCCGCTGTTGTGATTTTGATGAAATCGCGGCGGCTGATGTGATGAGAACCTGCCATGCGAACCTCCTGAAATGGGATGGATTGTACAATAAGAAAACTAGAAATCCACTTAGTATCATTATAAAGACGATTCATCCATCCCCAAGAGGATGTCTGGAACGAATAATCCATGAGTATTGTCACTTTTAACTAAAGAAACGAGGATGGGATAATATACCATGTTAAAATACCTGTGTCACTGCGAGGAGCCGCGTAGCGGCGACGACGGCGTACCCGCCGATATCATCCCCGCAGGGGAAGGTCCCCGAAGGGGGAAGGGCAAGCAAATCTCCTCGCGTGCAGGGAGATTGCTTTGCCCATCCCGGTGGTCGTGGCTCTCGATGACACATAGTTTTAAGGAGGCGTAGATGGGTCTCAAAAGGAATGTTGGCCTCATGGAAGGCCTGCGATATCAAGGGAAAGGTCCGATGTTGACATATATCCTGCACAGGATTGGTGGCCTGGGTATCGTCCTCTTCGTCGCACTGCACATTCTGGCGTCCTTCCTCTCCAACCAGGCCTGGGGGACGAGCGCCGGGATCTTCATCAACGCCATCTACGAGCACTGGCTCTTCCAGATATTCATCTTCTTCTGTGCGCTGTTCCATGCCATCAACGGTCTGCGCATCGTCATTCTGGACCTGTGGCCGGTGTTGATCGAATACCAGCGCGAAGCCATCTGGCTGGAATGGTTTGTCTTCCTGCCCATTTACGGTATCGCACTTATCGTCATTATCCGCGGTGGATTGGGAGGCTAGCAGATGAAAACGAACCCGAGAACTGCTCCACAGCGCGGCTTCCATTTTGATTATCTAATGTGGCTCTTTACACGCCTCTCTGCCCTGGCAATGTACCTGCTTGCCATTGCAGCAATCCTAGCCGCTCTGCTTATGAGCGCCCGTCAGAACATGACTGTGGCCGACCTGATGCGCTGGGCGTTCATGCCGAACCCAAACCACGTTGCCAATACCAATATTCCAGATATTGAAGCCTGGAAAGGCATCTTCTGGCAAGTGATGGGCATCTTGATGCTCTTTTTTGCCGGGGCACATGGATTGCACGGCCTGCTCAATGTACTGGAAGATTACATCTCCCGTACCTGGGTACGAAATTTTCTGCGCGGCCTGGTCCTCCTGGTCTGGGTGTTCATGAGCGCCATCGGCATCTACGTGATCTTGACATCCTAGGAGCAGCAGCATGAAAACCCATCAATTTGAAGTGATCGTCGTTGGCGCAGGCGGAGCAGGTTTGATGGCCGGTCTGTATGCTTCCAGGACAGCCAAGACAGCCATCATCACCAAACTTTACCCCACCCGGTCGCACACCGGAACCGCTCAGGGCGGCATTGCCGCCGCCCTCGGCAACATCGAACAGGACTCTCCCGCTTGGCATTGCTACGATACCGTCAAAGGCTCCGACTACCTCGGCGACCAGGACGCCATCGAACTCATGACCAGCGAAGCGCCCGGCATTGTCTACGAACTGGAACACATGGGACTGCCCTTCGACCGCACTCCGGAGGGAAAAATCGCACAGCGTCCCTTTGGCGGTCACACCAACAACGAGAGCGGCAAACCGGTCCGGCGCGCCTGTCACGCCGCCGACCGCACCGGTCACATGATTTTGCAGACCCTGTACCAGCAGTGCATGAAGAACAACGTCAACTTCTTCGACGAATTCCAGGTGGTGGACCTGCTGATGGTCAATGGTGCCGCGGCAGGTGTGGTTGCCATCGAACTTGCCACCGGCGAACTGCATACCTTCCACGCCAAAGCCATCATCTTCGCCACCGGCGGGCATGGCCGCATCTGGGAAATCACCTCCAACGCCTACGCCCTGACCGGCGACGGCCCCGCCGTCATCATGCGGCGCGGCTTGCCGCTCGAAGACCTGGAATTCTTCCAGTTCCATCCCACCGGCATCTACAAACTCGGCATCCTCATTACCGAAGGCGTGCGCGGCGAGGGCGGCATCCTGATCAACGGCAAGGGCGAGCGCTTCATGGAGAAATACGCCCCCAGGGTCAAAGACCTGGCCTCGCGTGACGTGGTCAGCCGCGCCATCTACATGGAAATCCGCGACGGGCGCGGCATCAACGGGAAAAACTACGTTTATCTCGACGTTCGCCCTGAGACCGTAAATAAATTTGCCGCTATAGATGGCCGCACCAACCCCGACGGTTCGCCCTACATCGTCACCGCCGAGCAGATCCTCCAAAAACTGCCCGACATCATTGACTTCTGCCGCACCTACCTGGGCGTCGACCCGGTCACCCAACCCATGCCCATTCAGCCGACCGCACACTACGCCATGGGCGGCATCCCGACTAACAAATACGGTGAAACCATCCTGGACGAGAAGAACACCACCGTCCCCGGCTTGTATGCCGCGGGGGAGTGCGCCTGCGTCTCGGTCCATGGGGCGAACCGCCTGGGTTGCAACTCCCTGCTCGACATCGTGGTCTTCGGCAAGCATGCCGGCCTGCGCGCCGCCGAGTTCGCCAAAGGCGCTTCTTTCCAACCCCTGCCCGCCGATCCGACCGAATTCGCCAGTTCCCAATTTGAGCGCATCCGCAACGCCGACGGCAAGGAAAACGCCTTCGACATCGCCACCACGATGAAGAAAGTGATGTTCGACGATATGGGTATCTTCCGTTCCGGCAAGGGCATGGAAAATGCCCTGAAGGTGGTGCGTGAACTCAAAGAGCGCTACAAGCACGTCACCGTGACCGATACCGGCAAAATCTTCAACATGGAACTGATAAACATCTGGGAACTGGGCAACCTGCTCGACCTGGCCGAGGTGACCACCGTCTCGGCCATCGCCCGAACCGAGAGCCGGGGCGGCCATTCCCGTGAGGACTATCCCGACCGCGATGACAAGAACTGGCTCAAGCACAGCCTGGCCTGGGTAGGCGAGAACGGCAAGATTGACCTGAAATACAAGCCGGTCGTTATCACCAAATATGAGCCGAAGGTACGGACTTACTAGGAGGCTGATATGGAAGTAACAATCAAAGTCTTCCGCTACAACCCTGAAAAGGATAAGAAACCCTCCTACAAATCCTACAAACTGGAGGCCGTTGAGACCGACCGTGTACTGGACCTGCTCGAAAAGGTGAAAGGCTACCAGGACGGGACGTTGTCCTTCCGCCGCTCGTGTGCACACGGCATCTGCGGGTCCGATGCGATGCGCATTAACGGGTTCAACCGTCTGGCCTGCAAAACGCTCGTCCACGACACCGGCACGAAGATCACCGTTCAACCCCTGCTCGGTCTGCGTGTCATCAAGGACCTGATCGTGGACATGCAGCCGTTCTTTGAGCACTACCGCTCCGTCAA
>JADGQD010000138.1 GCA_017882065.1 Anaerolineales bacterium
GGCCCGGCACAGGTAATCCAGATACCGGAGGATGTGGATTTGATTACCGCGGATATTCTGGAGAAAGCGGCGGTTCCTTCCGGGACCTCGCGCCTGCTGCTAAAAACCCGTAATTCCCGGCTCTGGGAACGCCGCGAAAAAGAATTCGTCAAGGATTTCGTAGGCATCTCTTTGGACGGTGCCGAGTGGCTGGTGCGGACCGGCCTGAAACTGGTCGGCATTGACTACCTGTCAATTGCGCCGTACAAGCATAGCCTCCCGACACACCAGGTGTTGCTCAAACCGGGGATTGTCATCCTGGAGGGGGTGGATTTGAGCGCCGTCTCACCGGGAATATATAATTTATATTGCCTGCCGTTGAAACTGGTCGGGTCAGATGGTGCTCCAGCGCGGGCAATTTTGATCGGATAATAAAAAGATAAAAAAACTCCCGCAGGATTGCCCTGCGGGAGTTTGCTAGTCTAATATCTGCGTTGGCCGCCGCCAGTGCCGGGTCCGCGGCGACTCTTTCCCCCACCGGGTCCGCCACGACCATAACCACCACCAGGGCCGCCGCGTTTGTCACCGTATCCGCCGCCACCGAAGCTGCGTTCTTCCTTCGGACGGGCCAGATTAACCTTCAGCGGGCGATTCGCCATGGTGTATTCATTGAACATCTGGATGGCCTTTTCGGCCTCACTCTGATTGCTCATTTCTATGAACGCGAAGCCCTTGGATTGGCCTGTGTCACGATCTTTGATCAGAGCCACCGAAGCAACCGTCCCTGCCTGAGCGAAAAGTTCGCGCAGATCATCTTCTTTGGTGTCGTATGACAGGTTGCCTACATAGATTTTCGTTTCCATCCTTATCTCGTCTCCTTCTGAATTGGGCAGCGGGCTATGAAAAAGCCGCCAGCCTTGTACAGGTTGGCGGTCAATCCACACACAAATCCTACTGCAAGTGCGCTTATTCTAACACAAAAGCATATTATCTGGCGATGGATTCTCTGGGCTTTGGGAATTAGCGCGGTGAGCCAGAAAATAGGGGTTGTTGGGAGGGCGAAGCCCTCCCAACAACCCCATATCTTTCTTATTTCACGGAGATTCGCAATGGACAGTTCTCTTGGAATCGCCGAAGGAATGGGTGAATTATGGGGCAGCGACGGTTATTGTAGCTTTCATGGACGGGTGGACGCCGCAATGATATGAGTATGTCCCAGGCTTGGTAAATGTAAATGTAAATGTATCGCCTTTGGCAAGGCTGTTAGAACCCCATGAGCCATCATCGCCAGTGACATTGTGTGAGGCAGTGTCATTGTTGGTCCAGGTGACGGTTGTGCCGGTTGTTATTGTCAAAGTGGTGGGATCGAAAGCGAAGTTGGCAATGGAAACCTTAACTTCGCTTGACTGGATGGGTGGCAAAGGTCCGGCAGGGGTGGGGCCGACTTTCGGTCCACAGGCGGCCAGAAGCATCACGGCTAGCAGGATTAAGGATAACTTGGTTTTCATATGTGCTCTCCTTGGGTGTTGGTGAAGGATAAAGGTGTCCTCATACCAATTATTATAATTTAGATAGATTAAATCTAAATTAATCTACCGGGGAGAGTATAGCCCCCATCTACAACGATGACCTGTCCACGGATCATGCTGGCGGCGGAAGTACACAGGAAGGCTACTACTTCGGCCACATCCTCTGGCGTGACCAGCCGGCCGGCAGGTGTGGCGGCGACGGCTTTCTGGATGATGTTACCATCCGCCAATACAGCGAAGTGTTTCAGGGCATCCGTCTCGACGATACCAGGTGAGACGGCGTTGACGATAATGTTCTTCCGCGCAAGTTCCACAGCCAGGTAGCGGGTGAGACTTTCGATGGCGGCTTTGCTGGCTCCAACGACTACGTAATCTGGCAGGACCCGGCTCGATCCCGGGCTGGAGATGCTGACGATTCTCCCGCCGCCGCGCTTTTCCATCAACGGGACGGCACGTTGGGCCGCAAACAACAGCGACCGGGCGTTGATGTTCATCGTCCAATCCCAGCCTTTGGGTTTTTGCTCCAGCACCGGACGGTTATACCCCGAGGCGGCATTATGAATGAAGATGTCGAGTCCGCCGAAGGTCTGCTCGATCTCGTCGAAGAGGTGGTTCAGGGCGTCCAGATCGCCCACGTCCGCTTTGACGAGCAGGGCACGGCGGCCAAGCGCCTCGATTTCATGGACGGTTTCTTCAGCCGGAGCGCGGTTGCGGAAGAAGTTGACTACCACATCCGCGCCGTTGCGGGCAAAGTGCAGGGCGATGGCGCGCCCGATACCCCGCCCAGAACCGGTGACCAGGGCAACCTTATTCTCGAAGAGGTGAGATTCAGACATGGATTCTCCATTGGTGCTACAGCAAGGTCGAGTATAACACGGCGAAGAATCCCTTGAGTGGATAGTGATCCTGATGTTTTTTACGGTGTGGGGGATTGGGCGGATGGTGGACTGGCTGCTAAAGAAAGAGTCGTGATTACGCCCAGGAACGGAGCCAGGCTTCCGTCTCGCAAGGGGTTTTGAAGTGATACACTTTCAAGGATGCGTATTCGGGGGCGGAGATAAGCGCGGCATAAGTCCGCTTGCGCCGCCTATAAGTCTGGAGCGCCCACAGGAAGAGCGAGTCCTTGCTGAAGAACTGCGGCCAGAGCCTTTCCTTATTCGTCCCCCACAGATTCTCTTTCGTCAACACCCGTTTCCAGGTCCGCTTCCAGAGCCGCCAGAGAATGAGCGGCAAGGGATAATCCAGCCAGACGACCGCCTCGGCCCGCGGCCAGGTCAGGTCGCGGATGATGCCGTAATTTCCGTCCACCACCCAGGCGTCGTCACGGGTGGCTTCGTCTGCACGCTGGCGCATCTCCTCGTCGGTGCAGTGTGTCCAGTTTGGACCCCAGTGCAGGGCATCCAATTCAACATACGGAAGCTGGAGCCGTCGGGCCAGTTCGCTGGCGAGCATGCTTTTGCCGGAGCCGGTGGTGCCGACTACGCAGATGCGGCGATACGGAAAAGTGATCATGGTATTCATTGCTTACGATGCCGGGTGGCGTATTATAATCTGGACGATGGCGTTCAGAAATCATAAATCCAAAATCCTAAATCGTCAATTCAACGAGGTTCCCATGTTTGACCTACCCGATGACGAAATCCTGTCCCTTTCCAAAGAGCACGTTTTCTGGACCTGGTCCGCGCAGGCCAAAGTCAATCCGATCCCGGTAAAGCGTGCCGAGGGAGTCTATTTCTGGGACACATCCGGCAAGCGCTACCTGGACTTCAACTCGATGACCATGTGCGTCAATATCGGCCACGGTGACAAGCGAGTGATCGAGGCGATGGTGAACCAGGCCCGTGAACTGCCCTATGCCGCGCCGGGCATGGCGACCAGGATCCGGGCGATTGCCAGCAAGATGGTGGCAGATGTGACCCCCGGCGGCGCGCTGACCAAAGTCCTCTTCACCCTTGGCGGCGCGGACGCCAACGAGAACGCCGTCAAATTGGCACGCGGGTACACCGGTCGCTTCAAGGTTCTCACCCGCTACCGTTCCTACCACGGCGCGACCGCCGGAGCGATGGCTCTCACCGGCGACCCGCGTCGAGTGGCCTGGGAACCGGGTCTTATGCCGGGCGTTGTCCACTTCCTCGACCCGTACCGTTACCGGTCCACCTTCCACCGCACCAACCCTGATATTTCGGAAGAAGAGTTCTGTCAGGATTACCTGAACCATCTCGAAGAGGTCATCCGCTACGAGGGTCCGGAGACGATTGCGGCGGTTCTGATCGAGTCTGTCACCGGGACAAACGGAATCATCATTCCCCCGGATGGTTACCTGCAGGGCGTTCGGGCCTTGTGTGACAAGTATCGGATAGTCATGATTGCGGACGAGGTCATGAGTGGCTTCGGCCGCACCGGGAAATGGTTCGCGGTGGACAACTGGGGCGTTATCCCCGACATCCTCACCATGGCAAAGGGACTCACCTCGGCCTACGCCCCGCTCGGCGCAGTGGCGATGAAACCGGAGATCGCGGCTGCATTCGATGAACATGCCTTCGAATCCGGGCTGACCTACACCTCGCACCCGGTCTCGCTGGCCGCCGCGGTGGCCAACATCCAGGTGATGAAGGATGACAGGATTGTAGAACACGCCGCCGAGATGGGACCGGTGCTGCATAAACTGCTGGCCGACCTGGGTGAGACGCATCCTTCCGTGGGGGATGCCCGTAACATTGGCTTATTTGGCATCCTCGAATTGGTGAAGGACAGAAAGACGAAGGAACCGCTGACCCCGTGGAACGGTTCCTCGCCGGAGATGGTCGCCTTCCGCAAGTATTGCACCGAGCACGGTCTGTTCCTGTACACCCACTGGCACACGGTGCTGATTATTCCGCCGTTGATCATCACCGAGGAGCAGTTGAAGGAAGGCTTTACGGTGCTGGATAAGGCGCTGGAGATCACAGATAGGGCCGCTAAGGTTTGATGGAACTTTTGAACAAGTCTGAAAAAACCTTGTAGAGGCGGCTCCTTGCGCAGCATATCATACCCGCAGGGTACCCCTTGCCGGCACGCCGGCTCCGCCGGTTATGACCGGGGCACAACGGCGCATTTCCGGGTTGATTCAGCAGGAGTTCAGCGAACCCTCGGTCTACCGCTTTAATCATTGACCCCACGCCGTACGGCACCACAAATCCGTGACTGCAAATGGTTCGTGTCATTGCGAGCCGTTCTTCCCTGGCACCGCCCGCCAGGGCAGGTGTGGCGAAGCAATCTCCTCGCCGGTTACGCACCGTCCCGCAGGTTTGGGCAGAAATCGTGCTTGTTTTACGGGAACCTGCGGGACGTTTTACTTAAAGTGAGTTAAAAATAAGTTATTTTGGATAAATCATCTCTTCTGGGCGGACGAATTTGTCGAATTCCTCTTCGGTCACAAAACCACCCGCGACGGCTTCTTCACGCAGCGTGCTGCCGTTCTTCAGGGCCAATTTTGCGATACTGGCCGCCTTGTCGTAACCGATGTGCGGGGTCAGGGCGGTGATTAGCATGAGCGATTTTTCCATCAACTCGGCAATCCGGTCGCGATTCGGCTCAATTCCCACGATACAGTGATCGGTTAGACTCACGACTGCATCGCCGAGCAGTCGGATGGACTGGAGCACGTTGTAGGCAATCACAGGTTTGAAAACGTTGAGTTCCAGTTGCCCTTGCGCACCGGCAAACGTGACCGTGGTGTGGTTGCCCATCACCTGGGCGCAGACCATGCTCATGGCTTCACATTGGGTCGGATTCACTTTGCCCGGCATGATGGAAGAGCCAGGCTCATTTTCGGGCAGGGACAGCTCGCCGAACCCGCAGCGCGGACCTGAAGCCAGGAGGCGGATATCATTGGCGATTTTGTTGAGACTCACCGCGATGGTATTCAACACC
>JADGQD010000026.1 GCA_017882065.1 Anaerolineales bacterium
TGGCGAACGTCCCTGCCAGAAGGTCCTGCGCCTGAAGATCAAGTATATCGGTGAGCGCCGTGAGCGCAAGCCGGTTCTCACTAATCTGGAACGCGTCAGTCGTCCTGGTCGCCGTGTCTATACCAAAAAACAGGAGATTCCCTGGGTACTTTCGGGCATTGGCGTAGCCATCCTGTCCACCCCTAAAGGCATCATGACTGGCCAGCGAGCTCGCCAGTTGGGTGTGGGTGGTGAGATCCTCTGCAAGGTCTGGTAAGCGAGGAGGTAGATAAAGTGTCTCGAGTTGGAAGAATGCCTGTGGTTATCCCGGCTGGCGTGCAGATCGAACTCAATGGTTCGAGCGTGAGCGTGAAAGGCCCCAAGGGCGAAATGAAGCGCACGTTCTCCCCATTGGTCGGTATTGCTATGGAAAATGGTCAAATTGTTATTACTCGCAATTCTGACCTGCCCGCTGAGCGCGCTTTGCATGGGACTACCCGTGCAGTACTTGCGAATATGATTCAGGGCGTTAGCACCGGCTTTGAACGTGTTTTGGAAATCGAAGGTGTCGGTTATCGGGCCGAGATGAATGGCAAGAACCTGGTTCTAAATATGGGCTATTCGCACCCGGTAGAGATGGAACCGCCGGCAGGGATTTCCTTTGACGTTGAACAGAAAGCCCGCCTGGTGTTTGTGCGCGGCTTTGACAAGGAACTGGTCGGCCAGACCGCGGCGAATGTCCGTAGTGTCCGCAAACCGGAACCGTATCATGGCAAAGGTCTGCATTATCAGGGCGAGAAGATCCGACGCAAGGCTGGCAAGGCCGGAAAGGCGGCAAAGTAATCTATGGCTGAGAAATCTCGTTCTGAAGCTCGCATCCGGCGGCATGCACGTGTGCGCAAGAATGTGCAAGGTACAGCGCAGCGTCCCCGGTTGAGCGTCTTCCGTAGTCTCTCTGAAATTTACGCTCAAGTGATTGATGATCACATTGGGAATACCATTGTTTCCGCTTCGACCATTGACGAGGAATTACGCGCCAAGATGAAAGGCCTGAAGAAATTCGAGCAGGCAAAATTGGTTGGCAAAGCAGTCGCCGAACGTGCGATGGGCAAGGGTGTGAAGGCGGTCGTGTTCGACCGCGGCGGTTTCAAGTATAGCGGCCGGGTTAAGGCTCTGGCCGATGGCGCCCGTGAAGGCGGCCTGGAATTCTAAGGCCTGATTGGAGAACGCTATGTTGAATTACCAGGTAAGAGCAGCTGAACAGCAAGCAGAAGCACTAGACGAGCGCGTCATTGAAATTGCCCGCGTGGCTAAAGTGGTCAAAGGTGGTCGCCGGTTCCGATTCCGCGTGACGTTGATCATGGGCGATAACCATGGCAAAGTGGGGTTGGGCGTCGGCAAGGCCAACGCCGTTCCGGATGCCATGCGCAAGGCCACCGATCGCGCCCGCAAGAACATGCACCAGGTCTTTCTTTTTGGGACGACTATCCCGCACGAAACGACCGGCAAGGTCGGCGGTGCGATCATCCTGCTCAAACCGGCTTCTCCCGGTACGGGCGTGATCGCGGGCGGCGGCGTGCGGGCTGTCCTTGAAGCAGTTGGTGTGCGCGATATCCTGACCAAATCGCTGGGTTCCTCCAATGTCCTGAACATTGTTCAGGCGACTCTCCAGGCGCTTGAAGAACTCAAGTCGCCACAGGAAGAGGCGGCCCGGCGCGGCAAGCCCATTGAAGAACTGCTGCCGTACTGGGAAAGGAGAAAGAAGCATGGCTAAAAAAGTCGAAGGCAAAACTATTAAGGTGACACTGGTACGCAGCCCGATCGGCTTTCCGGTGCCGCAAAAGGCAACTGTAAAAGCCTTGGGGCTGCGCCATCTCAACCAGACTGTGGAACACAATGACACACCTGCAATACGTGGTATGTTGATGAAAGTTATCCACTTGATTCGTGTTGAAGAATAGGGACGAAGATGAAACTGAACGATCTCAAACCCAATCCAGGGTCCAAAAAGAACCGCAAACGCGTTGGACGAGGTATTTCTGCTGGTCAGGGAAAGACGGCTGGCCGCGGCACCAAAGGCCAGAACTCCCGCTCCGGTTCGGGCGGGCACCTGGCCCGGCAAGGCGGTCAGCTGCCGTTCTTCCGCCGCCTGCCGTTCGTGCGTGGCAAGGGTTTTACCCCACCGAACGAAGTTGAATTTAACGAAATCAATCTCGACCAGTTATCCTCCTTCAAAGCCAACGCCGAAATCACGCCCGAAACCCTTGACCAGGCTCGTCTGATCCGCGACCCGCGCAACCCGGTTGCGCTTATGGGGCGCGGTGAACTGAAGACCGCCCTGAAGGTGCGGGTAGATCGCGTGACCAAGAGCGCCAAGGCAAAAATCGAAGCCGCCGGTGGCACGGTGGAACTGATTGGATAACTCGTTCCTGCGAGGAGCCCCTTTATGAAAAACCCATTTTCGGGTGTGCGTTACCTCTGGAAGTCACAGGATATCCGTCGCAAACTGATTGTGACCCTGATCATTCTGGTTATCTACCGGTTGGCAGCCAACGTCCCTGTGCCGGGTATTGATGGAGCTGCTCTCAAGTCGTTGATGCAGAACCTGAGTAGTACGGGGTCATTTTTTGCTTTTCTTGACCTGCTCTCTGGTGGCACGGTCTCGCACTTCTCGTTGCTGTCCATGGGCGTCTACCCGTACATCACGGCGCAGATTATCCTGCAATTGCTGACTCCAATCTTCCCTGCGCTCCAACGAAAAATGGAAGAGGATCCGCGCGAGGCTCGCAAGTGGCAGGAAAAGTGGACTTATTATCTGGCTGTACCGATGGCTGCACTATCCGCCCTTGGTCAGATTAACATCTTCAACTCGTATTCAGCCAGGAGTTCTGGAGCTACGATTGTTCCCTTTGGGTTCACAAGCGCACTCTGGCTTCCCTCGCTGACGGTCCTGGTTACGATGATTGGCGGAACGATGTTTGCCATCTGGCTGGGCGAGTTGATCTCTGAATATGGCATTCGTGGTCAGGGCCTCTCCCTGATAATCTTTGCCGGTATCGTGGCTCGTATTCCGTCCCAATTCGGTACACTCCTGGCGGATAAGCAGTATGGTTGGATCCTGGTGGTTGCGATGGTTGTAGTGATGGTGGCGGTTATCTACGCCATTGTTTACGTGCAACAAGGACGCCGCTATATGCCGGTCATGTATCCGGGTCGGCGCGTTGGCAACCGGATGTCCATGCCGGTCAAAGGAACTCTGCCGTTGATGGTTAACCTGGCAGGCATGATCCCGCTCATCTTTGCCAGCGCCATCCTCCAGTTCCCGGCGATTATTTCAAGTTACTTCACCGGTTCAAAGTTCGCCTGGGTGGCAAATTTTGCCACAACTACGCAAACTACCTTTAGCCCAAATTCATGGGTCTACCAACTAATGTACTTCCTGATGGTGGTGGTCTTCACTTTCTTCTACACTGACGTGATGTTCTCCCAGCAAAATTATGGTGAGAATCTGAAGAAAGTTGGTGCGCAGATTCCAGGCATCAATCGTGGCGCCCCGACTCAGAAATACCTGACTAAGGTCCAGCGCCGTATTACGCTCCCCGGTGCGCTGTTCCTGGGTTTGGTTGCTGTCTTGGGATATCTCATCAACCTGCTCCTGAAAGCGGTAGGCATTGGAGCCGCATTGTCGTCCACATCCATTTTCCTGGTTTCGTCGGCTGGTCTGCTCATCGTAGTGGGTGTCGTCCGCGATACCTTCATGAATATTGACGCCGAACTGAAACTGCACGGCTACGATGATGCCCGGCTGGTGAAATAGGCTCAGGCATGCCCACTTACATCGTTCTTCTCGGACCTCCCGGTGTTGGTAAAGGTAC
Source organism: Anaerolineales bacterium (assembly GCA_017882065.1). Classification (GTDB taxonomy): domain Bacteria; phylum Chloroflexota; class Anaerolineae; order Anaerolineales; family Villigracilaceae; genus UBA877. The sequence continues at coordinate 3,855 of JADGQD010000026.1, forward strand.
TCAGGCGAAACTCATCGCTGAAACTACCGGTCTGCCGCACGTTTCTTCGGGTGATCTTTTTCGGGAGAACATTAAGAACGAGACCGAACTCGGTAAACTGGCCCAGTCCTTTATGAACAAAGGCGAATTGGTCCCTGACGATGTAACTATCAGCATGATTCGTGACCGGCTCTCCCGCCCGGACTGCAAAGGCGGTGTCCTGCTGGATGGCTTCCCACGTACTACAGTGCAGGCAGATTCCCTGGCGAGCCTGTTGGCTGAGTTTGATGGCAAAGTGAACTATGTGCCGTATATCTCTGCCTCCGAGACCACGCTGATCGAGCGTCTGAGCGGACGCTGGACCTGCAAAGCGCAGGGACACGTTTTCCACGAGAAGCACAACCCTCCGCAAAGAACCGGCGTTTGTGACTTCGATGGATCACAGCTTTATCAACGCGATGATGACAGGTCCGAGACGGTCTCACGGCGCATCCAGGTCTATTTTGCACAGACCGCACCCCTGATCGCTTACTACCGTGAGCGCGGCCTGCTTTCTGAAATTGACGGCGCCCAGCCGATTGAAAAAGTAACTGCCGACCTGTTGGTAGTACTCAGGAAATAAGGATGAGCTGGGATCGCGATATTAGTATTAAAAATGCAGCTGAAATTGCTCTGATGCGTGAAGCTGGACGCCTCAACGCCGAAGCGTTGGCGGCCGTTCGAGAACTTTTACAACCTGGCGTTACCACCGCAGACCTCAACGCGGCTGCTGAGGAAATTCTGCAGAAGCATGGCGCTTACTCACCGTTCAAGAACTACGGTCGGCCTCCATTCCCCGGTTCCATCTGTGTCAGCATCAACGAGCAGTTGGTGCACGGCATCCCTGGTAATCGTAAACTCCAGGAAGGCGATATCGTCTCTGTGGATTGCGGAACAGTTCTGGAAGGGTTTATTGGTGACTCGGCTTTTACGGCCGGAGTAGGGGAGATCTCTCCGATGGCCAGGAAGCTGATCGAAGCCACCGAGCAGGCATTGTATGTTGGTATCGCCATGATGCGATCCGGAAATAAAACGGGCGATGTCTCTGCTGCCATCCAGCAGTATGTCGAGGCTCAAGGATTTCACGTAGTCCGTGAATATACCGGACACGGCGTTGGCCGGAAAATGCACGAAGGGCCGCAGGTACCGAACTATGGCACTCCAGGCACCGGGGTCCTGTTGCGACCGGGTATGACAATAGCTCTCGAACCGATGGTACTCATCGGTACGCACCGGACCCGTGTTCTGTCCAACCAGTGGACGGTTGTCTCTGCTGACGGATCTCTGACGGCCCACCAGGAACATTCGGTGGCCATCACCGAGGGCGACCCTCTCGTCCTGACTGTCCCGTGAAACCTTGCGAGACACCGCAGAAACTGGACGGATACGAGTAGAACAAGTATAATTCAACGTTTGGCTTTACTACCATAAGTAAGGAGAAAGCAATCATGAAAGTAAGCCCCTCCATTCGCAAGCGCTGTGCGAAGTGCAAGATTGTCAAGCGCAAAGGCAGATTGTTCATCATCTGCGAAAATCCGAAGCACAAACAGCGACAAGGATAGGATAAGGATATATGGCAAGAATTGAAGGTGTTGACCTGCCGCGCAATAAGCGCGTCGAAGTGGGCCTGAATTACCTATTCGGCATCGGTCCTGCGCGTTCGCGCGAGATTCTCGCTGCGACCAAGATTCCCCCGGATACGCGCGTCAAAGACCTGACCGAATCCGAAGTTGCGGCCATCCGCGATTACATTTCTAAGAACTGGAAAGTCGAAGGCGACCTGCGCCGCCAGGAGCAGTTGAATATCAAGCGTCTGGTGGAAATTGGCTGCTACCGCGGCCTGCGTCATCGCCGCAACCTGCCCGTACATGGGCAGCGCACCCGCACGAATGCCCGCACCCGCAAGGGTATCAAGAAGACAGTGGCCGGACGCGGACGCCGCAAGGGCGGTAAGAAGTAATCCGGAAACAGGAACTAGAGAGGTATTATGGCTCAGACTGTACGTTCGGCGCGCCGCTCAAGTGGCGCTAAAAAAGGTAAGCGCACGCTGTCTTCTGGACAGGTGCATGTCTTCGCATCGTTCAACAATACAATTGTGACTGTGACCGACCCCGACGGCAACACCCTATGCTGGGGGAGCGCTGGCTCGGTGGGCTTTAAAGGATCACGCAAGAGCACACCCTTCGCTGCCCGTCTGGCGGCTGAGCAGGCTATCAAGGCTGCCCAGGCAATGGGCATTCAGGAAGTGGATGTTATCGTCACAGGTCCTGGTCCTGGCCGCGAGAATGCCATTCGCGCCGTTCAGGCGATGGGACTGAAGGTCAAGTCAATCGCGGACATTACCCCGGTGCCGCACAATGGTTGCCGGCCTCCAAAGAAGCGTCGCGTCTAGTTTTGGTGAGAGAGGTTAGTAAGTATGGCGAAATATACTGGGCCGGCCTGTAAACTGTGCCGGCGTGAAGGTGAAAAATTGTTCCTCAAAGGAGAGCGTTGCTTTTCTCCCAAGTGTGCTTTTGAACGCCGCAGTTTCGCCCCGGGCCAGCATGGCCCGACCGGCAGCCGCGGCAGCCGCGGCGGTCGGGGCGGCGCCGGGCGTGTATCTGACTATTCCAAGCAGTTACGTGCCAAGCAGAAAGCCCGTCGCGTCTACGGCGTTTTTGAGCGCCAGTTCCGCCGCTACTACGGCCATGCCATCCGGGCGCGCGGTGTCACGGGTCTAATGCTGTTGCAGATCCTGGAATCTCGCCTGGACAATGTTGTCTTCCGGCTGGGTTTTGCTTCAAGCCGCGCCCAGGCTCGTTTGCTGGTCACTCATGGTCATTTCACCGTTAATGGCCGTCGCACGGATGTTCCGTCCATGAACCTGGACGTGGGGGACGTGCTTGCAGTGCGCACAGGCTCGTTGGACGCCACGTACTTTAAAGAACTGGCTCCACTGGCCGAGACGCGCAATGCTCCGGTTTGGCTGAGTCGTGACATCAAAACGCTTTCAGGCAGCGTGTTGCGGATGCCTGAGCGCCCCGAGATTGATGGCAACCTGAACGAGCAGTTGATCGTCGAGTACTACTCGCGCTAATCCGAGTCCACTGTATTAAACGCGGCGTGCCGTTTTGTACGCCGATGAGAGGGTACCGTGACTATCACAAACATGGTAATGCCGAAGATCGAGCGCGAAGCCGAAGCTCGGAATTATGGCAAATTCGTAATCAGCCCGTTGGAACATGGCTATGGCGTGACACTGGGAAATGCCCTGCGGCGTGTACTGCTTTCGTCACTGGAAGGTGCGGCGGTGACATCTATCCGTATCGTAGATGTCCTGCACGAGTTCAGTGACATTCCGGGCGTGCGCGAAGATGTTCTGCAGGTCATGTTGCAGGTCAAGCAATTGCGCCTGATCATGGAAGGCGTAGACACAATCCGTATGCACTTGGAAGTGCGCGGTGAAGGAGTGGTTACGGCAGCTGATATTATCGCCCCGCCGGAGATCAAGATCATCAATCCTGATCTTTATCTGTTTACCGCCGACAATGCCAAAGTCCGTCTGGATATTGAGTTCACAGTTGAACGTGGACGCGGATATGCTCCATCCAATGAGCGCGGGCGCATGCCGATCGGCGAATTGCCGGTGGATGCCATTTTCGGCCCGGTCAAGCGAATTAACTGGGAAGTGCAATCGGCGCGTGTTGGTCAGAGCACCAATTACGATAAACTGGTCCTTGAAATCTGGACGGACGGCGCTATTGCACCGGAAAGTGCCCTGAGCTCATCGGCCAAAATCCTGATTGAGCATCTGCGCTATGTGGCTGGAATCAGCGAAGAGACGCTGTCCATTGCGATGGAAAAAGAAGTATCTGGTTCGCGCCTGACCAGCGAAGTGGCCGAGACCCCGGTCGAATCTCTTGACCTCTCGGTGCGTGTCTTCAACTCGCTCAAGCGTACCGGCATCATCACCGTCGGCGATGTGCTTGAACTGCTTGAGAAGGGTGACCAGGCGGTCATGTCCATCCGCAATTTTGGCGAAAAGAGCCTCGAAGAACTGCGCATCAAGATGCATGAGAAGGGTTATTTAAAAGACGAACCCAAGAAAGAGTCGGAGTAATTGAACAATGCGACACCAAGTAGCAGGTTTTAAACTCAATCGTACCAAGGGCGCGCGTATCGCTTTGCGCCGTAATCTGATCAAGCAATTCTTTGCAAACGAGCGTATTCGCACCACCGTAACCAAAGCGGCTGCGATCCGTGGCGAAGCGGAAAAAATGATCACGGTTGCCCGCAACGTCAAGGATGCCAGCGATAACGAAAAAGTAGCGGCCCGCCGCTTTATAGTCGCCAAGCTGGGCAACAACAGCAATGACATTGTCAAGAAACTGTTCGATGAGATCGCTCCCCGCTTCGCCGAGCGCAACGGTGGTTATACGCGCGTGCTCAAACTCGGCCCTCGCTTCGGCGATAAAGCGGAGATGGCTCTGCTCGAACTTGTCGAAGAGTAGATAATCAGGGATTGGGTAATCAGGCGGCCAGGCTAAATCCCTGATACCAGATTACCTGATCACCTAACATGGCTCGTTACCAGATCATCCTTGCTTACGACGGCACCCACTTTCTGGGCAGCCAGCGGCAAGCGGCCTCCCGAACGGTACAGGGCGAACTCGAAAAAGCCCTGTGCAAACTCGGATGGGATGGGCAGACGGTCACCTTGGCCGGGCGCACGGATACCGGCACCCATGCCAGTGGACAGGTGGCGGCTTTTGACCTCGATTGGGGTCACGGTCTCGATGAACTGCACAAGGCCCTGAACGCCCATCTGCCGGACGATATGGCTGTGCGGGAAGTTAAAGTGGCGGCGGATGCATTCCATCCGCGCTTTGATGCCAGTTCCCGTCACTACCGTTACCGACTGTTTTGTGCCGGCGTGCGGGACCCGTTGCGGGAACGCTACGCTTGGCGCGTCTGGCCCGCTGTAGCCGAACTGGTGCCGCTCGCAGCAATCTGGCCCGGCACACACGATTTCGCTGCCTTCGGGTCCCCGCCCCGGTCTAAAGGCAGCACCGAGCGAACGGTCCTGTCTGCTGAATGGCAGAACCACGGCGATGAGTGGACTTTTGATATCCAGGCCAATGCCTTCCTGTACCGCATGGTACGCAGGCTGGTCTATGTCCAGGTGGCCGTCGGTCAGGGCAGACTCCCAGCGGAAACGCTGGTTAGGGCGCTCGAAAAATGTCCCGGTTCAGCCGGAGAGGTCCGGAAAGAAGTACAAAGTCGGGTCCCTGCAAGTCTTGCCCCGGCAAGCGGCCTGACGCTCGTCGAAGTTCGTTATGATAATCTTGTTTGAATTAGTCTGAATGTTTGGAGAGACAAAAGTGTACAAATCTTACTATCCCAAGGCTGCTGAGATTGATCGCCAATGGTTGCTGGTGGATGCCAACGGTGAAATCCTGGGTCGCGTGGCGACCAAGATCGCCGCGCTCCTGCTTGGCAAACACAAGCCGAGCTTTACCCCCGGCGTTGAACTGGGCGATTTCGTGGTTGTCATCAATGCCCAAAAAATTACTGTCACTGGCACCAAAACCCATACCAAATTGACCGAGAAGATGTACCACCATCACTCGGGCTATCCCGGCGGCTTGAAATCGATCAGCCTGCGAGACCAGTTGAGCACGCATCCCGACCGCGTCATCCGTGCCGCGGTGTGGGGCATGTTGCCCCACAACAAGATGGGCCGCCATCTTATCACCAGGCTCAAAGTTTATGGCGGTGCGGAGCATCAGCACGGCGCTCAGAATCCGAAGCTGGTCGCATAAAGGAGCAAAAATATGTCTGTGCAATATTTTGAAGGCATTGGACGCCGCAAGCAAAGCATCGCCCGTGTGCGTATTATGGCAGGTGCGGGACGCTTCATTGTCAATGACAAGGAAGCTCCGGCATTCTTCACCCGCCTGGGCGACATGGAAGCCATTCTGGCCCCGATGAAGGCTGCCGGGCAGGATACGAAAACCTACGATATCACCGTGTTAGTTAATGGCGGTGGTGTGACCGGTCAGACCGACTCGGTGCAACTTGGTTTGGCGCGTGCTCTGGTCAAGATGGATCCGGAGAACGTAAAGGCCATGCGCAAAGGCGGCTTCCTGACGCGGGATGCACGCGTCAAGGAACGCAAGAAGCCAGGTCTCAAGCGCGCCCGCAAGGCTCCGACCTACACCAAACGCTAAAACGCTCGTTCGTTACGATTGCACGTTCAGCGTAATGCGTGTGCCGCGGTGATCCACTGCGTTCACGCATTACGTTTTCTTTAAGGAGTACTTATGCCCGGAATAACCTTACTCGGCCTCGGCCCTGGTGACCCTGCCAAGCTGACCCGTGAAGCCTGGGATGTGCTTGCATCTGCCGGTCAGGTCTGGCTGCGCACGATGCAGCACCCCACGCTTGCCGGTCTTCCACCTGCACTCAAGATCCATTCCTTCGATGAACTGTATGAAAACAGCGATTCATTTGAGGATGCGTATTCTGCCATTGTGGAAAAAGTGCTGGAACTGGGAAAATCGCCGCAGGGTGTCGTCTATGCCGTGCCGGGCGACCCGTTCGTGGCTGAGGCAACCTGTCCCGAAATAGCGCAGCGCGCCCGCACCCTGGGCCTGCCGCTGAAAATCGTGAGCGGGCTCTCATTCCTTGAGCCGGTCTTTGCCGCCCTGGGCCTCGACCCGTATCCGCGCCTAATCTTGATGGATGCAATCGAGTTGAGCCAGGCGCATGTCCCGGCCTTTCCACCGGACATGCCGGTGTTGGTGGCCCAGGTTTATTCGAGACTGGTGGCTGCCGAAGTCAAGATGACCCTCAATACTGTTTATCCTGATGAACACCCGGTGCGTCTTGTTCATGCCGCCGGGACAAAAGAAGAGATCATTGAGGATATCCTGCTCTATGAAATAGACCGGTCCGAGCACATTGGCTTGCTGACGGTGCTTTATGTCCCACCGTTGGGGGAGGGGACTTCATTTGAGGCTTTTCAGGAGATCGTAGCGCACCTGCGCGCTCCGGATGGCTGTCCGTGGGACCGCGAGCAGACGCACGAATCACTGCGTACGCATTTGATGGGAGAAGCTTACGAGGTGCTGGCCGCGATGGATTCTGGTGACCCGGCGGAGATGGCCGAGGAATTTGGTGACCTGCTGTTGCAAATCGTCTTAAATGCTCAAATTGCCAGCGAAGATGGCGAGTTCAATATGGCAGATGTGCTCAAGGGCATCTACGACAAGATTATCCGTCGTCATCCGCATGTCTTTGGCGATGTGACGCTGGATGGGGTTCAAGGTGTTTTGAAGAATTGGGAAAAACTCAAGGCTGTCGAACGCGCGAACAGCCATGAACCGGAAAAAGGTCTGCTGGACGGGGTCCCGCTGGCGCTACCGGCGCTCTCGCAAGCGCAGGAATATCAAGACCGGGCTGCCCGCGTAGGTTTTGACTGGAAGGAAGTCGGTGGTGTACTGGAAAAGATCGCCGAAGAGATCCAGGAGGTTCGGGAGGTTAAGAACGAAGAGGAACTGATTGCCGAACTGGGCGACCTGTTCTTCGCCCTGGTCAACTTGGCTCGCTGGAAGAAAGTGGATGCCGAGTCTGCTTTGCGGGGGACGAGTATGCGCTTCAAGAAGCGCTTCTTTTATGTGGAACAGGAAGCGAAGAAACAGGGCAGGAAACTGTCCGAGATGTCCATTGATGAGATGGAAACGTTGTGGCAGGAAGCGAAGCGACAGTAATAATTAAAAGTGAAGACAGAAAGGCTCCCGCCATTTTTCGACGGGAGTCTTTGATTTCATAGGTTTGATGAAATCAGGGCGTTTTTGACTTTCCAACGAATTGTTCGTGAGCCTTCACGAATAATTTGCCATCCGAAATCATGTGAACCTGGGTTTTTCGAGTGGACTTTTGTTTGATAAAAATGGCATCTCGTCGCCAGGTCAGCGAAGCGATTTCTTCCAGCGGTGTCGCACTTTGACTCCAGGCATAAGGCGAGCCGCGTACCCAGATGCGCTGGTTGGTCAGGATGAACTCGCCAATGAAAGTACAGGTCAAATCTTCTGCCACCCAGGCGGCCGCTGCCAGAGGGAAAAGCCCCAGGTTGTGTGCCGCAGATATTGTCGTCGATAGTTTGGATGTCCTCGGATTGGATTTCTTTGATATAATTTTGTTATCGCAGAAGAATAAAAAAACTAAATTTGGTTTCCCAGAATCGCTTTTGATCCTGGCGGTAGTCCTTTTGCTGTTTGGTGTTGAGCGCATCAGTAAGATTGCTGGAGAATTCGGAAAAGGGATACACTCCTTTCGCAAAGGGTTGAAGTGAAATGATGATAAGGAAGACTCGCAATCGGAGATGGGAAATAAAACCTAGAAGAGATTTTCCCCTGGAAAAACCATCCACGAGGTGTCGGTGAGGTTGATTTCAACCCGGTATCCGGCCACTGGCGCGGACCGGGCAGCTGTTCTAGATTTTTTGGAGCTTCGAAATGAATGGTCTTGATTGCCGTTTCCAAGAGGCTATGAAAAAATATCTCGGCTTCGATATATCTGTCCTGCAAGGGGCCTGAACCATGCCTGAGCTATGGGTGATAGTTCAGAATGCGTTGAAAGCCAAAGTGGCTATTCCAGCTTTTAACGTACCCTATCTACCCATGATCGAGCCTGTCATCCGGGCTGTGGTCGATCGCAATAGCTTTGCATTGATCGAAACGGCTCGCCTGGAATGGTTTAAATTCGAGGCCGGAGGTCCGGAGGCTGTTGCCAAAGAATTCTTCCGCTGGCAGGTTCCGGATCACGTGCGACTGCACCTCGATCACGTTCCTGTGATTGACGAAGACGGACAGCGGGTTGATTATCTCGATATTATTCGGCAGGCCATTGGCCTTGGCTATCATTCAGTGATGGTGGATGGTTCACGTTTGTCGCTGGATGAAAATATCGCGGCTACCCGACAGGTAGCAGATTCGGCCCGCAAGGCTGGGATCCCATGTGAGGCAGAACTCGGCGCCGTGTTGGGTCACGAAGCAGCACCGCTGCCACCTTATGATGAATTACTCGCCTCAGGGCAGGGATTCACAAAAGTGGCGGAAGCACGCCGCTTTGTGGCTGAATCTGGTTGCGATTGGCTTTCTGTGGCCATCGGGAATATCCATGGTGCCATATCAGAGGGCTACAAAGGCCAAAAGAAGATCGCTGCCCGCTTGAATCTGGAGCACCTCGAAAACCTGTCGCAAACTGTCTCTGTCCCGCTGGTTTTACACGGTGGTTCAGGCATTCCCCGGGAATATGTGCTGGCTTCCTTCAAAAGGGGGATCGCCAAAATCAATATCGGAACTGAAATTCGCCAAGCCTACGAGTCCACCCTTCAATCCACGGGAAAAATATCCGCCGCCCAAGAAACCGTTTATGAGCGCACCAGTTGGCTGATTGGCGAATATTTTGACTTGGGGAACATTCAATCTATGGTTACACAACAGGTGTTATGAACCTACTTGGGTTCGATGTTGGTACGACCGGAGGCGAGGCGGGATCAATACCCGGCGCGATCATGTTCGGTCGCAGGAGTGTGCTTGTGCAGGAAGCCCTGTTCGTGCATGCGGTTGTGCAGGCGGCGGTGAGCCGAGGTGACCACCAGGCGCATGCGCTTGTAAGCCTGATCGTCGGCGCGAGTGCCGATCGTGTCCAGGAAGGCCAGGGTTCCCTCGATCTGCTCGAGGAGGGTGACCGCGTCGAAGGCGGAGAGGTGCGGTGAGCCCTCCACGCTGACCATCACCGGCGAGGAGTGGGCGGCGATCATCTCCGGCTTATCGGGGTAGTGGCCGCGGACCAGCAGGGCCAGCCAGGCGCTCTTCGGGATCTTTACGCTCCAGTTGCCGCGGCCGCCCTCGGACGGGAGGGGCGCCCCGGCCTGCACTTCGCCGTTGACCAACAGCTCGACGTGTGAGACCGGGATTGTGGCGCTGGCTACCTCCCAACCCACGTCGAGGGTCCCGCCGCCAACCGGCAGGCTGAGGCGGCTGCCCATCGGCTTTCCGTCCACGTGGAAGTCGAGCAGCGGGCCGTAGGAGACGAATGTCTCCGCCCGGCGGACGGCTTCCATCCAGGCTTCGTAGGTAAACGGGACCTGCGGGTCGATGTGAGCATAGGTGCGCACCGTGCCGACCGCGGTGGCGGCGTTCATCTTGTCCGTCCCGCCGACGGCAGGCACCAGGTAGCCACAATTCAGGTAGCGATACCAGTCGATCAACGAGTAGGGGTCGATACCCAGGTAGTGTTCCTCCCAGCAGGTCATCTCCACTGCGTCGATGACGCCCTCGATGATGGAGGCGGCGTGCTCCAAGTGCGGGTAAGGGAAATGCGGCAGCACCACCAGCCCCTGCTGTTCTTTGCACTGTCGGGCCCACTCGGTCAGCAGGACCTCCACCGGGTCGCCCAGGGCGGATTCGTCCGGACCGCCGGTCGTCATCGGGACGATGATCGCGCCGCGGTAGCCGAGCAGGGAGATGTGCCCCATGGAATGCTGGCGGTTCTCGGTGCCGACCCGCACCAGGTACTCCCCGTCCCCACCTGCCTCCCTGGAGCCCCAAGTGGTGCGGCCGTCGAAATCGCCCACATTGGTCATCAGCTCGCCCCACTGGCTGGCGAGCAGGTTGACCACGTTGACCCCTTCGCCGGCGCCCTCAAGCAGGGCGGTCATCGGGGAGAGGAAGTGCACATGCGTGTCGGCCGTGACCCAGCCGCGCTCTCGCCAGGGCAGCACCTTCTCTATCTCGACGACCAGCTCGCGGGTACCGGGGGTGATCTCGAAGATGCGCTTCACCGGGCGGATCTCAAACCCCTTGGAAACCTCCACGTAGACCTTGCCGAGAGGCAGGTCGAGGCGCGTCTCCCCGGGGATATAAGTGCAGGAATGGCGATGCTGGTGGCTGAAGTCTGCGCTGTAGTCCTCGAACCAAGCCGTGTTGAGGATGCGGTGCCGGTCGAGAGGGGCCAAGTACTCCCCGGCCTCGCCGTGGACGTGCAGTTTAACCGCCTCCGGCCGGCCGGAAGCCTTGTCGACGGCCTTGAGGGTCACTCGCTGGGTTGCCGTGCCCACCGGCCGGAACGGTTCTATCCGGGCGGCTTCCACGTCCGCCAGGGGCAGGGTGATGCCTCCCGGCAGGTGGAAACAGGCCTCGGGGTGGGCGGTGTATTCCACCAGCACTTCCGAATCCGATAGCACCGGAAGCTGGTTGTCGTAGGACTGCTCCCAGTCCGCCTGCGGGTAAACCGGGCGCGCCTGGGCCGAGATGACCTGACCCAGGTCGAGCTGGACCTGGGAGTAGAGGCCGCAGTCGTCCTGGTGCGGATCGAATTTTTCCCCGGCGGGTAATTTGAGCAGCGTCTTCCGGCGGGACCGCCAGCGCAGCGGATAGGTGGCCGTGTCCCCGCACGAGACCGCCGAGAGGATCAGCACCCCGCTGACCGGCTCGATGAACAGGCCTGCAACCGCCTTCTCCGGATGGGGGTTCTCCCAAGCCCACAACCATTCCGTCAGCGGACCAAAGTCGCCAGGGTTCACCCGCGTCTGGCTCTCCCCCCACAGCCGCGCCGTCTGCTCGTGATGAGGGCGCACCGGGAAGGGTTTGTGGTGGGC
>JADGQD010000139.1 GCA_017882065.1 Anaerolineales bacterium
GTCAGGACAAGTTCCGGGCCGCTTGTCTTCGGCTCGATCTGTTCGATAAAAGGTTTCCGGCTGGCTGTCTCGGTTCCGTCGAAAAAGATTTCGCCGTGCGTCCCATCGCAAAAGGGCTTGTTTTTGGAATGACCGCACCGGCACAGGTCGTATTCTTCCTTGAGCGGGTATTGCTTGCCCGCATACCACCCCGTGGACAAACCCTCGGCATCGGGGACGAGGATCTGGTCAACCAGCGGGATCCCACCGGTGACCGTGAAGGGGCCGTCTTCGTTTACTTTGATTTTCATCTTGTCGTTTTTAGTTGGCATCTTTCACTCTCTTTTTCGGTAAGGTAATCATACACCCTTCGTCCGGATGATTCAATCTCCAAACTTGCGATAGAACCAGGTTTTAATCAATTGGGTCAGAATGACGTACGCCACCAGCATTCCCAGCAGGAGCAGCCAGTACAGCGGCGGCAATGGAACGAAGCCAAGCGTGCTTGCCAGCGGCGAATAGGGCAGGTAAGCCCCGATTGCCACGATAAGTATCGAAGTGAGCATCAAGGGCTTGCTGGACCGGCTCTGCAAGAAGGGAATCTTGTTCGTGCGGATGACGTGGATGATGAGCGTTTGCGTAAAGAGCGATTCCACGAACCAGCCTGTGTGGAACAGGTCCGCGTTTGTCCAACTTTTAAAGACGTACAGCATGATGAAGAATGTCAAATAGTCGAAGATGGAACTGATCGGACCGATGAAGAGGATAAAACGGCGCAGTTCGCCAATAGCCCACTTGCGCGGGCGAGTCAGCCACTCGGCATCCACCTCGTCGGTCGGGATGGTGGTCTGCGAGAAATCGTAGAGCAGGTTGTTGGTCAGCACCTGGATGGGCAGCATGGGCAGGAAGGGCAGGAATATGCTGGCGCCCAACATGCTGAACATATTGCCAAAATTGGAACTGGCGGCCATCTTGATGTACTTGACGATGTTCCCGAACACCCGGCGACCTTCCATTACACCATCTTTCAAGACCAGGAGGCTATTTTCCAGCAGAATAATATCGGATGACTCCTTGGCGATATCCACTGCACTGTCCACCGAGATGCCTACGTCGGCGGCCTTGAGAGCCGGGGCGTCGTTGATACCGTCGCCCATGAAGCCGACCACATGACCCTTGGTCTGCAGAGCGCGGATGATGCGCTCTTTGTGGGAGGGCGAGAGTTTGGCGAAGACGGTGGTACTCTCGGCGGCCTCGGCCAACTGCGCCTCGGTCATCGCCTCGATTTCCGGGCCTAAAAGGATGTGGTCCACGGGCAGCCCAACCTGCTTGCAGATGCTGCCGGTGACGATCTCATTATCGCCGGTCAGGATTTTGGGGACAACGTTGTGCTCATGGAGTTTGCCTAATGCCTCCGAAGCAGTGGCCTTGGGCGGGTCCAGGAAGGCCATATATCCCAGCAGAGTCAAATCCGATTCGTCCAGGACCGTGTAATGCGGTTCGTCGTTTTCGCCCGAGAAAACCCGATACGCCACCGCAATAACGCGGAAACCTTCGGAATTCAGTTCCCTGACGCGCCGTTTGCGGTGCTCATCGTGTTCGGCGGTCACATCCAGAACCTCCCCGTTGATCTCGACGTGCGTGGAGAGCTTCATAATCTCCTCGACCGCGCCCTTGCAGATCAGGATTTGTTGATCCTGTTTGTTCTCCAGGATGACTGACATGCGGCGACGCTGGAAATCAAACGGCAACTCATCAATCTTGGTAAAGTTTTCATCCACCTGGAGTTCGTCGTTCAGGTCGCCGTGGTTGAGGATGGCTTCGTCCATCAAGTTCTTCAGGCCGGTCTGGTAGTAGCTGTTCATGTACCCGTAGTGCAGTACACGGACGCTGGGGTTGCCTTTTACATCCAGATGCTTTTCCAGCACAATTTTGCCCTGCGTGATAGTGCCGGTTTTGTCGGTACAGAGTACGTCCATCGCCCCAAGGTTCTGGATGGAATTCAGGCGCTTGACGATGACCTTCTTCTTGGACATCGCCAGGGCGCCTTTCGACAAATTGACCGTCACGATCATCGGCAGCATTTCGGGGGTCAGACCGACGGCGACTGCCAGGGCAAAGAGGAAGGCGTCCAACCAGTTGTGCTTGCTCAATCCATTGAACAGGAATACCAGCGGCACCAGGATCGCCATGAACGAGATCATCAGCCAGGTGAACTGGTTGATGCCTTTGTCGAAACTGGTCAGAACGCGCTGGCCGACGATGCTGTTCGCCAGCGCACCGAAGTAGGTCCCGCCTCCGGTCTGGACGACCACTGCCGTGGCAGTACCGCTTTCCACATCCGAGCCGAGGAAGCAGATGTTCGGCATTTCCAGCGGGTTCTGCGCCGCTTCGGCGACGATGAGTGTTGTCTTCTCCACGGGGAGCGATTCCCCGGTCAGAGCGGCCTGGTTGAGGAACAGGTCTTTGGCGGTGAGCAAGCGCACATCCGCCGGAATCATGTCACCGGCTGCCAGGACCACGATATCACCGGAAACCAGTTCCTTCAAGGGAATCTCTTTCCGCTGACCATCACGAATCACCGTGGCAGTCGTGCTGACCATCGCCTTGAGTTTTTCGGCAGCGGTATCGGCGCGGCTTTCCTGGACGTAGCGCAGCACAATGCCAAGGATCACCATCAGTAAAATCATGATGGTTGCCCGGATGTCCCCGGTCAAATATGAGATAATACCCAGCACCATCAGCAGGATGACGAGAGGATTTTTGATGTTATCCCACAGGCGCATCAGCCAGGTGCGATGCTTTTCTTTGGCAACCACATTCGGCCCGAACTGTTCGAGGCGCGCCTCGGCTTCTGCCTGGCTCAGACCGTCCTGCGTTGTCTTGAGTTGTGCGAGTATGCCCGGGATGTCGGAATGAGCGCTTTCAGCCAGCCTTGGGGAAATTTTGGAATTGCTCCCATGTGCCAGGATCGGCAGTCGTGCAGGGTGGGTATCTTTGGTCGGCAAAGTCGGCATAAAACAATCTCCAGAGGTGGAAAGGGTCAATCTGTTCTATAATAAACTCGAATCAGGTTTTATGGTAGATATTGCTCTGAATGCTGTTTTGAGCAATTGCTTTGGTTGGACTGCCCCCGGAGACCCCGGAGGCTCAGAAGGAAACCGTAAATGCTTTCCAAATTGAAAGACCTTTTGATCGGCCCCGCACTCCCCACTCAATCCCTCGGCCATACACAACTGAATAAAATCCGTGCCTTGGCGGCCTTTTCTCCTGATGCGCTGGCATCCATCGCTTATGCCAACCAAGAAATCTACCTGGGACTGGTGGTGGCGGGCAGCCTGGGCCTCTCCTATGCCTGGCCGATTGGGCTGGGGATTACCAGCCTGCTTGTCATCGTGGCCTTGTCGTATTTCCAAACCATCCACGGCTATCCCTCCGGCGGTGGCTCCTATATTGTTGCCCGTACGAATCTTGGCACCCTACCCGGACTGTTGGCCGCGGCTGCCCTGCTGGTGGACTATCTCCTGAACGCGGCTGTCAGCCTGACAGCGGGAGTTGCAGCTCTTGCTTCGGCCTTTCCTGACCTGTGGTCGCACCGCGTCGCCATTGCGCTGGTCCTGCTCCTGGTCATTACCCTGGTCAACCTGCGCGGCCTGCAGGAGGCCGGGACTTTCATGGCAGTCCCCGTTTATATCTTCCTGGGAGCGTATCTGTCAATGCTCGTGTATGGACTTATCCGCCTTGCCATCGAGGGGCCAACTCCGTTGGCAGTGGTTGCGCCCCCAGCCATCCAGCCCTTGACGTTGTTCCTGATCCTGCATACTTTTTCCACCGGCAGCACCGCCTTGACCGGCGTAGAGGCTATCAGCAACGGTGTCCCGGCCTTCCAGCCGCCCCAGGCGAAAAATGCCGGCCGGACGCTGATGGTCATGGCAGTTTTGATGGGTTTGCTATTCACCGGGAGCATCGGCCTGACACAATTCCTGGGCGTGGTAGCCGGTCCGCAGGAGACAATTCTGTCTGCTCTGGCGCGGCGGTTGTTTGATAACGGAGTACTTTACTATATTATCCAATTTGCCACGCTGGGAATCCTGACTGTTGCCGCTAATACCAGTTTTGCCGGATTTCCACGCCTGACAGCCATCCTGGCGCGGGATGGATTCCTGCCGCGCCAGTTCAGCAGTCTCGGTGACCGGCTGGCATTTACCAATGGCATCCTCCTTTTGGGATTTTTTACGGCCGTTTTAATCGTTTTGTTTGGCGGTGACACCCATGCCCTGATCCCGTTATTCGCCATCGGCGCTTTCCTGGCGTTTACGCTTTCGCAGGCCGGGATGGTGATCCACTGGTGGAAGGAACGCGGCCAGCATTGGGGTTTGAAATCATTCATCAATGGCATCGGCGCGCTGGCAACCCTGACGACGCTGGTGGTGGTCATCATCAGCAAGTTTATGGAAGGTGCATGGGTCACCATCTTTCTCATCCCGCTGATCGTGCTCGGCTTCCGTCGGATTTTTGCACATTATGGACGGGTCCGGGAAGAGCTCTCGCTGAAGGGGCTGCCACCCTCGCTGAAACCGGCCGAGACCACCCGGGTGGTCATCCCGATTTCCGGCATCCACCGCGGGATGGTCGGGGCGGTCAATTTTGCTCGTTCCATTTCCGAGAATGTGACCGCGGTCTTTGTGGAGTTGGAGCCCGGTGAAGGGGAGAAGGCACGCGTCGAATGGGAAGCCTGGTGGCCGGACGTGCCGATGGTGGTGGTCCCTTCGCCGTATCGTTCCCTTGTTGGCCCGCTGCTGCAATTCCTGGACGAGACGGACGCGCAGCACAATGACGGTCAACTGGCTGCGGTGGTCTTGCCCGAATTTATCCCCGGCAAATGGTGGCAGACGCTTTTGCATAACCAGACTGCCTGGTTAATTAAAGCAGCGCTTCTTTATCGCCGCCGTAAACCAGGACGGGAACGCGTCGTCATTGATGTTCCTTTCCATCTGCGCCTTTAAGTAGGTTGAAAAGGGTTCTCAGGGAATCGCAGTGGTGATGGTGTAATTAGATGGTGTTGGGCAGGCGAAGCCCGCCCAATACCCTCATCTCTTTCCTTCTATCAAGGGAATTCCCAAAGAGTCTGAAAAAAATATAGGTTTCCGAACAGAATTGTTCTATAATAAACACAACAGCATCGTATTGGAGCGCATGACGACTGCGTTTTCATTCCAAGTGAAAGTACTTCCTCATCATTATCAAAAATAAAGGAGCATTTATTCAAATGAAACTGATCTTTCCCCGCCTGGCAGTCTCCTTATTGCTCGTCATTCTTCTGGCAGCCTGCAACCTGCCAAAGGGAGACGTAACCGGACCGGACACCGGCGCCGTCGCCACCAAAGTGGTTTTGACATTGG
>JADGQD010000140.1 GCA_017882065.1 Anaerolineales bacterium
TACTTTTTCAGCCCATCTTTGACAAGCACCACGCCGCCGGGTCCCTCCGTCAGACGGATATCACGGTCTTTAAATGGACTGACCAGCAGTTTGGCTTGCAGCACATCGTCAATCTGTTTCACAATACTCTTGAGCACCGGTACAGGCTTGATCTGTTCAACGTCGGGCAACCCTTTCTTGACCGGGGGAACTGCTGCAATAGCCATGCGGGGCTGGACCTCGGAGACGGCAGCCGCAGCTGGAGTGTTTTCCAGCCACGGGCGCAAATCGAGCAGCATGCTCACCAGACGGCGACGCTGGTCCGGCTGGAGAGGCTCTTTTCCGTTCAGGCGTGCTCCGTCCATTTCCAACCATATTCTTCCAGAAAGCGTCCGCCAGGCGCGTAGAATTTCGACATCTCCCTCGGAAGCGAGTTTATTCTCGGCCAGCGGCTCAGAAGCAAGAGCCTGCGAAGGCGGTGTAGCCGAGCGCCGATAGGGTGTTCTTCCGTGGTAGTCCCGGTTCTCGCGAGGTAGTCCCGGCTTTTGTACGGGGCACGGGACCGTATGCTGTGCATTTTGAGCGCGCTGGATTAATGCACCAACAGCCGCGCCCAAAGAGGCAAAGACAAAGAAAAGAAAAATCGTTGTAATGTCCATCATTATTTATCTTACTGGAATTTTGGGTTTCGCGCACACCTGACATTGGGGGCAAAAATGCGTCCCGCGCTGGCCGACAGTGATGCGCTCGATCGTCGTCCCACAGACGGGGCAAGGCTCACCCGTCCGCCCATAGACCCGAAAATGGTTCTGAAAATCCCCGCCGCGGTAAACCCAGTCTATGCTGGCACCGTTGCGGCGGACGCCTTCCTCCAGCACCTCCCGGATCGCCTGCCAAAGACCTTTAGCCTGTTTTTTAGTGACCGAATCCGAGAGCGACAGCGGATGAAGTTTCGCCAAGTGCAGAGCTTCATCGGTATAGATGTTGCCTAATCCAGCCAGGAAAGTCTGGTCGAGCAGGAGGGGTTTGAGTTGCCGCCGGCGGAGGCGCAGGGCGGAATAAAACCAATCGGGAGTAAACGCCTCCGAGAGCGGTTCCGGTCCGAGGTCCCGGAAGATTTCGGCTGGATCGTCCACCAGCCAGACACGCCCGAACTTGCGCGGGTCACTGAAGATCAGGCTGGTATCCTCCGAAAGGTGCGCAATCAGCCGGTCATGTTTGGCAGGCCTGTACCCGCCCAGGACAACCAGCAAGTCCCCGCTCATGCGCAGGTGGATGAGGAGATGCGAATCCGACAGTTGAAGGTCGAGGAATTTCGCCCGGCGGGAGATGGATTCAATCTGCTGGCCTTTGAGGCGCTTTTTGAACACTGCCGGAGAAGGGGCAGCCAGGGTGCGTGGCCAGCGAAGGTCGGCGGAGAGAATGGTTTTGCCGAGTAGCACCGGACGCAGAGTCCGGGCAATGGTTTCAACTTCGGGGAGTTCGGGCATGGGCTGCGTGTTTACGGGCCGATCGAAGAGGACAGCGTCGCTGTGCCCCTACGAAATCTGCTCCGAGAGATACACCTGAATGCCCATCTGTTTGATCTGGGCGAGTTGGGCTTCAATCCAGTCTATGTGACTTTCTTCATCCTTAAGAATAGATTCGAGCATCTCGCGTGTGCCGTTATCGCCCACTTCCACTGCCAGCTTGATGGCATCATTGTAGGCTATTATGGCACCGCTTTCGGCCTCCCAGTCATTCTTATGGAAGGCTTCGACGGCATCACCGATGTGTATTTTGTTCAATTCACTGACAACCGGTCTCTCCTCCAAGAAGATGATGCGGCTGATGTGTTTTTCGGCATGTTTCATTTCATCCATGGCGCGCTTTTCGATGACTTCCGCCAGATGTTTTGTCCCCCCAGTTGGCGCACATCTCAGCCTGTACCATGTACTGGCTGATAGCTGTCAGTTCATCAGCCAAAAGAAAATTGAGCTTTTCGATAACCTTGTCGCTGCCTTTCATAATGGTCTCCTGTTGAGAATTTGCAGGCGGACACAGGCCCGCCCTAACGGGTTATTCATTAAACATTTCCCCCACGCTGCGGCCCTCATGGGCGCGGCGGATGACTTCGCCAAGCAGCGGAGCGACGGTCAGGATGGTCAGACGCGTGCCGAACACTTCCTGTTTTTCCAACGAGATAGGCACGCTGTCAGTGGTGATGTATTCGGTGACAGGCAGGGCCGCCAGTCTTTGGGCGGCATACGCTGAGAAGACTGGATGTACAAAGGTCGCATAGATACGTTGTGCGCCGTTCTCCTTAATAAGGTTGACCGCTTGGACAATGGACCGGCCGGTATCAATCTCGTCATCCACCAGAACGACATCGCGGTCTTTCACGTCACCAATAATCGTCAGCGCTTCAGGCTTGTCATCGTTGGCAACCCGGCGTTTTTCGATAAATGCAATCGGGGTGTCAATACGGGCTGCGAAGTCACGGCCTTTCTTGGCATAGCCCAGGTCCACGGTCACTACGACCGGGTCCTTGAGATAAGGGCGCAGGTTCTCCAGAACGTAGTCACATAAAATGTGCGAGGCATTCAGTACATCACCGGGTACGGAGAAGAAGCCCTGGATCTGGTAGGCATGTGGATCGAGGGTCATGTAACGGTCCGCACCGGCGATCTGGATCATGTCGGCCACCAGGCGTGACGTAATCGGCACGCGCGGCTGATCTTTTTTGTCCGACCGCCCGTAGCACAGATAGGGTGCGACCGCCGTGATGCGCGCCGCCGAGTCCAGGCGCAGGGTCTGGAGCAGGATCAACAGTTCCATCAGGTTACGATGGACGGGCGCAGCGGTGTGCTGGATGACGTACACATCCTGGCCGCGTACGCTGCTGTGCAGTTTGACGAACAGGTTTTCGTTGGGAAATTCAACGATATCCCGACCACACAATTTCTCGCCCAGGTAATCGGCCACCTTCTGGGCCAGTTCCGGGCTGGCTGTTCCTGCATAGAGTTTGATGCCACCATAGACACGTAGTTCGTTTGATTGAGCCATCTTGCCGCCTATTTTTCAGGTATCCATTCCGAGCGCAGAACGCTCATGAAGAGCATATCGCGATATTCGCCCCCTTGGAACGTCCCCTGGCGAAAGCGGCCCTCGTGAACGAACCCGGCCTTTTCATAGGCCCGGATCCCGCCCAGGTTGGCGGCGTCGACGCGCAGGAAGATGCGGTTCAGGTTGAGGGTCTCAAAGCCGTGGCGCAGCAGAAGGCGCATCACCTCTGTCCCGTAGCCCTTGTTCCAGCAGGACTTGTCCCCGATGAAGAGACCGACTTCAGCGCTGCGGGCGCGCCAGTTAATGTCGAAGATACCGCAATTACCAATCAGACGCCAGCCGTCCCCGTCTTTGATTTCAATGCCGAGGGATTGCTCCTCGGATGGGCGCTTGAGCATGTTCTCGAACCACTGCTCCTCGATAGCCTGCGAGATGGGCATTGACATGGAGAGGGTGCGCCGGACATCCGGGTCGTTCAGCCATTCGACAAATTTGGGCAGGTCGCTGCGCTCGTTGCCGCGCAGGCGGATGCGTTTCCCGTAAAGCATGGGTTTCTCCTTGTAAATGAGTTCAAGATGTTTGGAACCTGATTGGATTATACTATCCTTGACCTGCCGTGCGTGAGGATATAAAATGAGTCATTGCTCGTTTGTTCTATTGTTTCACAACCTGTGCTATACTCGTATCAAGATGCAGACTGAGGCTCTCCCCGAAGCGCGCACTTCCTGGCCCACTTGGGCCGAATTTCTCCGCCGCCGCGGACTGGAAAATCTGGCTGCCTGGGCGCTGGAAGCCGCCGACCCGCTGACAATGCTCTGCGCACAGGCGCTCTACCTCGGCGGCCCGCTCCTGCGCCCGGCATTTTCGAATGGACAGATTGACGCGTTGGCCAGTCTGTTGGAAGATCACAGCGAGGCGCTAGCCTTTGTAGCCTTTTTGCGTGCGGTAGTCCCGGTTCCAGCACGGGAGGAAATGTCTTCATGAGCATCTGGCTCGGACTGGCTGGTTTTGGGATAGTATTCTTCAGCGCAGCAATGATGCTGGGGCTATTGGTCCTGCGCCGCAAGGCACCCTCTGTTTTCCGTGACATCCCTGCCTTAACCCGCTTGCGCAAGGCAGTGGGGCTCGTCGTCGAAGACGGCAGCCGCCTCCACGTCTCGCTCGGGCGCGGCGCGCTAACCGCCCCCCAATCCGCCTCGGCCCTGGCAGGTCTTGCTCTCCTGCGCCGCCTGGCCGACCTGACTTCCGCCGGCGACCAGCCGCCGATTGTCACCTCCGGTGAGGCGACGCTGGCCATCCTCTCGCAGGATACGCTGCAAGCCGCGGCAAAATTTTCCCAACAGGTCGCCTTCGACCCTACGGCGGGACGATTAACTGGTCTGACCCCCTTCTCTTATGCTGCCGGAGCAATCCCGGTCATCCGCGACGAAAACGTTTCAGCCAATTTACTGATGGGCAATTTCGGCGTCGAAGTGGCCCTACTGACCGACGCCGTTGAACGCGAAAACACGTTCGTACTGGCTGGCAGTGACAATCTGACCGCCCAGGCCGTGATCTATGCCAGTGCCCAGGAACCGCTCATCGGCGAAGAAATCTACGCGGCCGGAGCCTACGTAGAATCCGGCCCGCTGCACACTGCCAGCCTGACCGTGCAAGATATCCTGCGCTGGATGATTATCGCCGTCATCCTGGTTGGGGCGCTGCTCACACTGGCAGGTGTGCTATGAAGCGCACGAGCCTCCTCTCCTCAGTCATCGCCATTGCCAGCACAGCCATCGCTATTGCCAGCGGCGTGCTTGTCCTGGCAGGCTACTTCTTCGCTCAAAAGGCGGACGGCCAGGCCTCCCTGCTGACAAACATACGCCTGACATTGCTTAACTGGGCAATTATCCTGGCTGGTTTTGCCATCTTCATCGGCATACTTTCCCTGTTCCAGGTCCACTTCAAAAAAATCCAAAATAAGCAAAAAGGATCGGTCTATAGCCTGCTCCTGATCATCAGCCTTGTAGCTACATTCCTGTTCGGTCTGGCAAAGCCCGTCCAAGTGGAAAAAATCTTCACCACTGTCCAACTGCCGGTGGAAGCCAGCCTGATGGCCCTGCTGACCGTCACACTCACCTATGCCAGCATCCGCCTTCTGCGTCGCCGGTTCAATCTGCTTTCTGTCATCTTCCTCGTCACCGCACTGCTCATCCTGCTTGGCACCGCTCCCCTGCCCTTCCTGGGTGACTTACCCGGATTAAGCGACTGGGTGCGTCCTTTCCTCGCCCATGTGATGGCTGGCGCGGGGGCGCGCGGCATCCTGCTCGGCATGGCGCTCGGCACGCTGACCACCGGC
>JADGQD010000027.1 GCA_017882065.1 Anaerolineales bacterium
GCAATGGGTGAACCGACTGGCACAACCGATCCTTCCTCAACAACCAAACGACGCACCACACCGCTGGCGGAGGATTCCACCTCCACCGTCGCCTTGTCAGTCTCGATCTCGGCCAGCACCTCGCCCTTGTTGACGGTTTCGCCGACTTTCTTCACCCAACGGACGAGCGTGCCCTCAGCCATATCAAAGCCCAGTTTGGGCATGCTGATGGTCTCAGCCATTACAGCACCTCCCTGACGGCCGCCACCACGTCGGCAGGTTGCGGCAAAGCGGACTGTTCCAGCGTCCGGTTATAAGGCAGCGGAACTTCCTTCTGCGCCACGCGCACCACCGGCGCGTCGACGTAATCAAAGGCCTGTTCGTAGATGCGGCTGGAAACTTCCGCCCCCACGCCGTATGATTTCCAGCCTTCTTCGACGATGACCGCCCGGTTGGTCTTCTTAAATGACTCAATCACCGGGCCCATGTCGAGCGGTCGCAGCGAGCGCAGGTCCACGATCTCGGCCTCGATGCCATCCTTGGCCAGTTCCTCAGCGGCCTTCATCGAAATTTCCAGGCCCTTGGAATAGGTCACAATGGTGACATCCTTACCCGGACGCTGGATGGTGGATTTGCCAATCGGGACAACATAATCCCCATCCGGGACTTCACCCCGCACCTGGTACATCGTGGCATTTTCGATGAAAAGGACCGGGTCATTGGACCGGATAGCTGCTTTCAAAAGACCCTTGGCATCTGCCGGTGTCCCGGGCGAGATGACCTTCAGGCCGGGGAAATGGGCGAAAATGGCATCCGGTGTTTGCGAATGGGTGGCACCCAGTTGGCGTCCACCGCCGCCTACGGCGCGGATCACCAGCGGCAGGACGAACTGTCCACCAAACATATAGTGCAGTTTGGCGGCTTGGTTGACTATGTGGTCCATGGCCGAGAAGGCGAAGTTGATGGTCATCAGTTCAGCAATCGGCCGCAGGCCGGTCATGGCCGACCCAATCGCCGCGCCGATGATGGCAGCCTCGGCAATGGGTGTATCGCGGACACGCTCCCCACCGAAGTGATCGTAAAAACCCTTCGTTACCGCGTAGGATCCACCCCAGACACCGACTTCCTCGCCAAGAATAAAGACGTTTGGATCTCTTTCCATTTCCTCCCACATGGCTTGGGAGATGGCTTCGCGCATCGTGATACGGGCCATGCTACACCTCCTCCACGTAGACGTGGTCGAAAAGTGTATCAAGGCCCGGCTCCGGGCTGGCTTCGGCAAACTCGACCGCTTTCTGAACGTCCGCCTTCGCACGCGTTTCAATCTCCTCGAGTGCTTTGGTGGTTGCCTTTTTGTTCCCGGTCAGATAGGCATGGAAAACGCCTATAGGGTCGTGTTCTTCCCATTTCTTGACTTCTTCCTGCTTACGGTAGCGTTCAGGGTCGCCCATCGAGTGGCCGCGGAAGCGGTAGGTCATGATTTCCAGCATCCTCGGTCCGGACCCGCTGCGGACCGTCTCAATGGCCTTCTTAGCCGCCTCGTAGATCGCCAGCACGTCCATCCCGTCCACGCGCTCATGCGCCATCCCGTAGCCTTCGGCCTTCTGCTGGATTTCGGACACCGCTGAAGCACGCTCAACCGTCGTCCCCATTCCATACATGTTGTTCTCGCACACCCACAGCACGGGTAGCGTCCAGACCTTTGACAAATTCAACGCTTCGTGGAAGTATCCGATATTGGTGGCACCTTCGCCAAACATGCAGATAGTCACGCCGTCGCGGCCAGCATACTTGTCGCCCAGGGCCAATCCCGCAGCGAGCGGCATGTGCGCCCCGACAATGGCATGTCCGCCCCAGAAATTCCTGGTCACGTCCGCCATGTGCATTGAACCGCCGCGGCCTTGCGAAATGCCGGTGGCTTTGCCCATCAGTTCCGCCATCACCTGGTTGGCCGGGATACCACAGTTAATGGCCACACCATGGTCACGATAGGCCGTGATGACCCGGTCCTGCGGCTGGCGGGCAGCGATCAAGCCTGTGCTGACAGCTTCCTGACCAATGTAGAGGTGCATGAACCCACCGATCTTGCCAGCTTGGTACAATTCGGCCCCGCGCTCTTCCAGCCGGCGGATGAGCACCATCTGATAATATAAATCCAGAAGTTTCGCTTTATCCATTCTATTCTCCAAACAATTCGTATCGGAGTGATTATATCCAATATTTATCAGTTTTTTATAGGAAATTCAAGAGGAGTTCGCATGATGTGGTATATTCCCCTCATGCCCATCTCCACCCCCGCTACACAAACCCTCGACCTGCTCTTCGTTCCCTACCGCGTTTTCGAGCACCCGCACCCGCCCGGGTCGCTCGAGCAGGCTGCCCGCGAACGTGGACAGGCCCCCGGGCAGATCATCCGCAGCATCCTGTTTAGATATGAGAAGGAAAACTTCTTCCTGACCCTGATGGCCGGGCCGGGACAGATCTCCTGGCGCAAGTTACGCGCCCACCTGGGCGTTTCGCGCATCTCGATGGCAACCGAAGACGAGGTGCTGACCGTCACCGGCTGCACGGTCGGAACGGTTTCGCCGCTCGGCTTGTCGCGTCCCATCCGCATTCTGGCCGATGTGAGCGTCTTCAAGCCGGAGGAGATTTCCATCGGCTCCGGGGCGCGAGGGGTGGCAATTATTATAAAATCTGCAGATTTACAGCGGGTATTGGGGAAAATCGAGGTCGGACAATTTTGTTAACCCGCCTCGTGTTCGGTCGCGCTTATAATTGAGGCAAGCCTTTCCATCATCCCTCCAGGAGATTTTCATGAGCGAAAAAGAGAAGAAACCCGATGGGATGTACATTCACACGCCGTCCATTAAACGGCTGAGACGAGACCTGGCCAGGATTATCCAGAGAGCCATCTCATAACCCCTTGGCAGATTTATAAATCATGCGGCCTTTACCCCAACTCACCAGCCTCTGTTTTCTCTTCCTCTCAGCCTGCGTGGTACTGGCAGGGTGTGGACCTACCCCAGAGGAACAGTCCACCATGACTGCCACTGCCCAGACAGCCACTGCAGCTGCCTGGACCCGAACCCCGACTCCCACCCGAACCTTTACCCCCACCTCAACATCCACGCCCACCTCAACATTCACACCCACCGCGTCTTCCACTCCTACAATTACTCCCACACCCACAATCACCCCCTCCCCCACCTTTGATTTCCCCAAAGTCACTGTGAACAAAGCTGCCGCAGCCTGCCTTTGGGGCCCGGCGAAGGCTTACCTTTATGCATGGGACCTGCGTGCTGGCGACACCGGCACCGTCTATGGTCGCGCCCCGTACGGAAGTAACTGGCTCTATGTAAGGATGGACAGGGTGGGAAAGTACTGTTGGGTTTCCCCTTACGTTGTTGATGTTGTCGGCGACCCCCATACAGTCATCGTAGAGACGGTGCGCCTGCCCATCACAAACGCCCTTTACGCCCCGCCGACCAATGTCAGGGCTGAACGCCAGGGAGACCAGGTCATAGTCTCCTGGGACCTGGTCTGGATGACGGAGGACGACGACCGCGGCTACTTCCTCAATGTGTGGGTATGCCAGAACGGAAAATACGTCTGGATACCGATCGGTCTGCCAGACCAATTCACGACATCGGTTACATTCACGGACCAGCCGGGCTGTTCCCTGCCATCCGGCGGGCAACTCTATACCGTTGAAAAGCATGGTTACACAAGTCCCGTGGATATTCCCTGGCCTCCTTAAATTATTAACCAGCCGGTTGTAGAGACACCTACTGAAATCCCGCTGTTAATAGAATCGTCTTTGTCGTCATCATGAAGTCAGTTTGGAGAATGGCTTCACCCTTTCTGAGAAGTAACGACTTCAGTCGTTCGACCAAAAAACACCTAAAGTCGCCACTACAAATCCCTTTCGTGAAGTACTGGGAATAACAAAAAATGCCCGACAGGTGTCGGGCATTTTTTGTCTATTGTATATTGCTACTTATCTTCGGCAATCTTCTTACCGCTGTACTTCAGCGCCGAGTGCGCCGCGGCTAGTCTGGCAATCGGGACACGGAAGGGCGAGCATGAAACGTAATTATTGCCAATCATGTGGCACCACTCGATGGAGTCGGGGTCGCCGCCATGTTCGCCGCAGATTCCCACTTCCAACCCGGGGCGGGTCTTGCGGCCATCGTTGATCGCCATCTGCATCAGCTTGCCCACTCCTTCCCGGTCCAGGATCTGGAACGGATTCTTGGGCAGGATTCCCTCGGCCACATAGGTCACCAGGAAATTGCGCTCGGCATCGTCGCGCGAGTAACCGAAGGTCATCTGGGTCAGGTCGTTGGTGCCGAAGGAGAAGAATTCAGCCAGTTTGGCAATCTCTCCGGCGGTCACAGCCGCCCGCGGGATTTCGATCATCGTACCGAACTTGTAATGGAATTCCACCTTCTTCTCTTCCGTGACATCCTTGGCAATGCGGACGAGACGCGGCTGAATCCATTCAAGTTCCTTGACCGTGCCGGTCAGCGGGATCATGACCTCCGGCTTGACCACGATTCCACGCTTGGTGCAGTCCGCGGCGGCTTCAAAGATCGCGCGCACCTGCATCTCAACGATTTCAGGCATGGCGATGCTCAAGCGGACGCCACGCAGACCCATCATCGGGTTGGATTCGTGCAGACTCTTGATGGAGGCCAGCAGGTCTTCTTTTTCCTTCAAACCCTTGGTCTCGCCCTTGACGCGCATGGTCACAACTTCTTCGAAGAGTTTCTCTTCGTCTGGCATGAACTCGTGCAGAGGCGGGTCAATCAAGCGGATGATGACCGGATAACCGTTCATCGCTTCGAACAGGCCATCGAAATCCTTGCGCTGAGTCGGGAGGAGCTGGTTCAGGTAGCCCGTGCGCTCTTCGCTGGTCTCGGCAAGGATCATCTTCTGCACGATCGGCAGGCGCTCGGTCTCGAAGAACATGTGCTCGGTACGGCACAAGCCGATGCCTTTGGCGCCATACGAACGGGCGCGCTGGGCATCCTTGGGATAGTCCGCATTGGCCCATACCTGTAAGCCGGGGGCTTTGCGGCCATCGGGCAGGATGCGGATATCTTTGCGGGCAGCGAGTTCATCCGCCCAGCCGAGCAGGGTCAGCAGGTCAGTCTGTTCTTCGATCTTGGCTTCGACGGTTGGGATCTTACCAATGAATACCTTTCCCGTCGTACCATCGACCGAAATCCACTCGCCTTCCTTGACGACTTTGCCATCCACTTCCATGATGCAATTCTCGAGGTCGATCTTGATCATTGAAGCACCAACCACGCAGGGAATGCCGAATTGGCGTGCGACCACTGAGGCGTGCGAGGAGGCCCCGCCTTCGCTGGTCAGCACTCCCTGGGAGGCGATCATGCCATGCACATCATCGGGCTTTGTAAAAGGGCGCACCATAATGACTTTTTGCTTTTCGTCCTTGGCCATGCGCTCAGCGGTATCAGCATCAAAATATACCTGGCCAACCGCTGCGCCCGGTGAAGCGTTAACGCCCGTGACGTAGTAAGCACCCGATTTTTCTGCGGCTATCATTGCCTTCTCATCGAACTGTGGGTGGAGCAGCATATCTACAACTTCGGGAGTAACGCGCAATACTGCTTCTTCCTTCGAGATTAACCCCTCGTTCGCCATATCGATGGCGATCTTGATTGCCGCCTTGGCTGTGCGCTTGGCATTGCGGGTCTGGAGCATCCACAGTTTGCCGCGCTCGATGGTGAACTCGACATCCTGCATATCTTTGTTATGCTTCTCCAGCTTGGCAGTGATTTTCATGAACTGTTTATAGGCTTCGGGCATCTTGGTACCGAGGTGCTCGATCGGGTCGGCGTTGCGGATACCGGCCACCACGTCTTCGCCCTGGGCATTGAGCAGGAACTCTCCCATCATCTTCTTGTCTCCGGTGGAGGGGTTGCGGGTGAACGCCACGCCCGTGCCGGAGTCGTCGCCCATGTTCCCAAAGACCATGGTCACGATATTAACCGCCGTTCCGAGGTCTTCTGAAATATTGGTCGCCTTACGATAGTCAACAGCTTTCTTGCCCATCCAGGATTTGAACACAGCTTTGGTGGCCACTTCAAGCTGGGCAAAAACATCCTGCGGGAATTCTACGCCGGCATGCTGCTTGTGCAGTCCTTTGTATTCGACCACCAAGGCTTTCCAATCATCGGCTGTCATTTCCGTATCTAGCTTGTAACCCTTCCCGGCCTTGTATTCGTCCATGGGATGTTCGAAAACCTCGTCATCGAGATTGAAGACGGTGGTGCCAAACATCTCGATCAGGCGGCGGTAGGAATCATAGACAAAGCGGGGATTGTTGGTCAGCTTGATCATGCCCTCCACGACTTTGTCGTTCAGACCAATGTTGAGGATGGTGTTCATCATGCCGGGCATGGAGAACTTGGCTCCTGAGCGGCAGGACACCAGCAAGGGATTCGACGGATCCCCGAACTTCTTATCAGCCTGTTTCTCAACAACCTTGAGAGCTGCCAGCATCTGGTCCCACTGGCCTTCGGGAAATTGACCGGTCTTGCGGAATTCATTGCACGCTTCGGTTGTGACAGTGAAACCGGGCGGCACCGGGACCCCGGCGCGGGCCATATCGGCCAAGCCGGAACCTTTGCCGCCGAGCAGGCCGCGCACGCCCTCCCATGAACCGGCATACTTTTCAACTTCCTCGACCTCTTCAAAAAGATAAACCCATTTCTTACTCTTAGCCATTTTGGCCTCCTGCGGATGAAATAAAATGTCTACATTCGAATCTATTAACGAACGCAGCACAATTCAACAAAGTTTATGTAAAAACACACAATCCGAAAGTTTACCACAAACTTTGCCCTCCAACTGCTGCCAATCCACGGTTCTCTGCGAATCGCCGTGGTGATGGGGTAATTACTGCCTCACTGTGGTAATTCCCAAACAGCCGTTTTGTAAAGCAATTGCAAAGCGCAAACTGACCCCATTGAATGATAATACAGTAATTGATGGTGGTGACTTTTATATGACCCAAAAAGTGCTTGCAATTGATGATGATCCTGCCATGACAGAATTGCTAACCCTGCTTTTAAAAACGCACGGTTACAATGTCCTGACAGCCAACACCGGTGAAGAAGGTGTCAAGATCGCCCGGGAAGATTCTCCCGATGTAATCATCCTCGACCTGATGATGGCCGGCATGGACGGCTGGCAGGTGTGCACTCAAATACGAACGTTCAGTACTGTGCCCATCCTGATTATCTCCGCACTCGACAGCCCCGGTTTGGCCGCCAGTGCCCTCGACGCCGGTGCGGACGATTACCTGGTCAAGCCCATCTCCAGTGGGATTCTGATTTCTCACTTGAACCAACTGACCCGCCGCACTGGTATGAAGAACGGCAATAAATCCAAACCGAAAACTGCTCCCCTCCCAGCCTAGGAGATTTTTCCAGAATTCCGGCGCAGGCCCCAGCCTGCGCTTTTTTATTTGTGCTAAAATCAGGCTGTTCTTTTTCAGGAAACACACTTGCAATCACAAAAATTCTTTGGAGTTCTGCCATGCAAACCTGTTCCAAGTGCAATGCTTCTTCACCCGATAACGCCTTAACCTGTGTCAACTGCAACGCCGACTTGATCGAATTCTCTGCCACTACGGTAGCGCTCAAGCGCATGCAGGCCAATCCGCGTATCAGCGGCATCCGCGTTTCAGTGGCGGACGATGCATGCCCGCATTGTTATGAGTTGTTGAAAACCTATCCAAAAAACAATGTGCCGCACCTGCCCCACGAGGGCTGTTCGCACGAGAACGGCTGCCGGTGCTTCTATGAACCGGTGCTGGAAGAAACAGCACTTGTTGGAAAAGTTGCAGACTAATTCTAACCAACCCTCCCCCATAAAAAGGGGGAGGGTGATTTTTACAGCAAAGTTTTTAGCGCCTCCGCACTGACCTGCGGCGCTTCCATCATCGGCATGTGACCTACTCCCTCGATTTCAACAAGAGAACCTTTCTTCACCGCAGCCCGGACATCACGAGCACGCTCGATGGGCACAATTTTATCCGTCAGCCCGTGGATAATCGCCACCGGAAAATCGAAGGTGGAGAGAATATCTGTTGAATCAGAACGGTCAGCCATCGCCCGCAGTGCCCCGGCCACGCCTTCCCGCGGCTGGCGCAGGATGAGTTGTTTCAAGGCTGCCTGTAAATCGGTGTTTGCTGTCAGCAGGGCAGGCATGGACTCGGCCACCTCGCCCACTCCGCTGGCTTCCACGCGATCTGCCATCTGGTAACGGACTACCTTCTTCTCGGGCGGGTCGGCATTCGCTTGCGAGGCGAGCAGCCCAAGGCCGCACAGGCGCGACGGATAACAACGCGCGAAGGCCAGGGCAATGTACCCACCCATCGAATGACCGGCGATTACGGCTTTTTTGATCTTCAAAAAATCCAACAGGGCCGCGAGGTCCGCAGCCATATCGGTCAGCAGGGTTCGGGTCCGGACAGCTCCGGATTGCCCAAAGCCGCGCAGGTCAGGCAGAATCAGGTCAAAGTCCGGTTCAAGCAGGGGCACAACCGGGTTCCAGATGGTATGGTCGAGCGGATAGCCGTGGATGAGCACCAGCGGCGTCCCGCGCCCCCGGCGTTCGTAAGCGAGTTCCAAACCGTTCACTGTTGTTTTCAGCATTTCCACTTCACCTGCACTTTCTGCTTGCTGCCCAAACGGGTGATGTAGTGGACGTAGCCGTTGGCGCAGCCGAACTCGTAAATTCGGCGGGTCACATCAACATCAACCTTGCAATATTCGGCCAGCTTTTCCAACTCTCCGGCGCGCCACCACGCCACTGCCTGGACGCCGGAGGCAGACTTCGTATCCCCAAGGGTGGCACGCGCCACCGAGTCCAGGCTGACGCGGAAACTGAGTGCGCGGAACAGGTCGTCCATGATGTCAAGGGTGGGCAGGAATTGCAGGCGTTCGTCCGGCGCGTAGGGGCGGAGGACTTCATAGTCGAAACCTTTGATGTTGAACCCGACCACGCGCCCGGCGGATTTCAACTCGGTGATGAGCGTCGGGACATCTTTTTCCCAGTATACCGCGAAATCGTTCCGGATCGAGGACCAGGTGACCGCGCAGGAGACTTTTAGCGCCCCGATATTGTTCCTCCCGCCAACATCTTCGAACAGGTTCTGGGTTTCGATATCAAAGACGACAATGTTCATTGCTCAACCTTTCGGGTTTGCAAGATATGTCTGCATAGCCATCCAACTCCCATGACGTTTTGGCGAGATGGGAGGAAATTCCTGCAAAGAAAAAATCTTTGCCTTGCCTTCATCGCTGGCTCGCAATTCTCCGCCAACGGCTTGAGCCTCGAACATCACATAAACCATCGGCCCAGGCCATTCTTCAAAGTTACGGCAGAATGACCAGCCTAAAGAGCGAACGATCTCGATATTAAGCCCGGTTTCTTCGTGAGTCTCCCGTATTGCCGCTTCTTCTGGAGACTCCCCATATTCCACTAGCCCAGCCGGGAGAGCTGCCGGAGCATCTACCGGCACATCGGGGGGAAGTATGGCGACGATGCCGTTCCCACTTTTGACAACCGTAGCGACAGCCACAACATTCGACAGGGTAACGATCCAACCACATGCAGGGCAATGGACACGCGGGATATTATCGTCGAAAAGGATTTCTCGAGTTAGTTCGGCTCTGCACATCGGACAGAATTGAAAGCGAAAGGCTGGGATTACATTATCAGGATAGGCGAGATTGGCTGTCATAGCATTCGGCCTCCCAACATAAGTTAATTTGAGCTTCCCTGTTTTGATAAATACTCGCGCGCGCAGGATAGCGCTTCTTCATGCGAAGATACTGTTCCAACCGCCTGGGCTTCGCGGATGGCTTCAAGCAGTTCACCGATTAGTTTTCCGGGTTGTAGGTTAAGTCCGCGCATCAGGTCGTCGCCATTGACCAGCGGCGTCGGGGCAATGGACTCGGCAGGTTTTTCGAACCAGTTTTCCAGCATCAGGCGGACAACATCCAGCGCGGCAGCCCAGGTTTCCTGCGGCAGGGTCTGCTCGTAGGTGGCACGCAGATCCGCGAGCGTCAAAAGGCAGACATCCACCCCTGCCGCGCCGGTATCGCGGAAAAACCGGTAGACCGCGCGCCGCGAAGGCGGCTTGCCTTCCCGCACCAGCCGGTTGGTATGGAAAAGAATTCGCATATGGTTGCGGATGACCGTCTGCAGGCGGGTCGCTTCATCGTTGCTCATTGCTAAAGCGCGCCCGCGGCTGGCAGCGATTTCCGCGCCCTGCTGGTCATGGTCCCAGAAGCGCAACTGCCCTTCCTCGTCCGCCTTCTTTGTCTGGGGCTTGGCCACATCATGGTAGAGCGCCGCCAGAAAGAGAAGACTGCGCAGGGACCGGTCGGATGTCAACGGGGCGGCGAAGGTTTCGCCAATCTGTTGACGGTAGCGGCCAATTCGCAGCACCATCAGTCCGTTGAGCAGGTCTGAGGCAGTATCGGGGTTATAGTCCGGTGCCAGCGCGGCGAGCACAGACTCCAGGTGGCTCACCGTCGCCAGCGTATGCTCCCAAACATCGTGGATGTGCGGCGCGGTCTGTTCCACGCCTTTCAGAGCGGAGAGCTCCGGCAAGACCTTGTCCAGCGCGCCGAGCAGGTCGAGGGCGCGCAGACAGACCGCAGGCTGCAAGCCATCGAGGAGGCGGAAGAGTTCATCACGCATCCGCTCCGGAGAAATGTTTCCTAACAGGCCGACGGCTCCTTTCATCGCCTTGCGCGTCTCCGGCAGGATGTGAAAACCAAAATTCGCTGCCAGCCGGACTCCGCGCAGGATGCGCACCGGGTCATCTGCAAAGGTTGACGGTGAGCAGGCGCGCAGGCGCTTCTCTTTCAGGTCCATCGCCCCGCCGAGAGGATCATGGATCGTGTTGTCGCTGAGGTTGAGAGCAATCGCGTTAAGGGTGAAATCGCGGCCGAGCATATCCGCTTCCAGGTCCAGGCCGCGGAAGGCAGCAAAGTCCATCAGGCTGCGGGTTCCATCCTCGTTGGTCACAATGACGCGGCCGGTGTCACGTTCGGGGTCGAGCGGGTAGAAGTCCGCTTTCGAGATAGTCCCGGTTCCAGCACGGGGCGAGATAGTCCCGGTTCCAGCGGGGTAGTCCCGGTTCCCGCGTGGTAGTCCCGGTTCTCGGACGGGAGACGGGGCACGGGACAGGGTATTGGCAACGCGCCGGGCGATTTTAATGGCGTCCCGCTCCAGGACAAAGTCCAGGTCATGGATTTGGCGACCAAGCAGGGCGTCCCGCACCGCTCCGCCCACCAGGTAAACGGTCAGGCCGTCTGGCAAAGCTGCACGGACGGAGTCCAAAATCTGGGGGAAAGTCAGCGGAAAATTACCTGGCATAAAAATAATCTCGGGCGTTTCCTTGTAACGAGACTGAGCTGCGCGGCGGGCTTGTTCGGGCGTGCCACCCTGGGCGATGATCCGGCCGCGCAGACGGGCAACCCAGCGGCCAGCATACAATTTTTCATCTTCTCCCGCCATTCTCCCTCCTCGTTGGATCAAGGCGTTTTCTTGTACTTCTTCAAGTCAGCCGAGGCGATGAAGCGCAGGTGACGGTAGTGTTCGTCAATATCGATCCCGTAGCCGAAAACGTATTTGTCGGGTATGTCGAAGCCGACGTAATCCACCGCCACCGGCACCTCGCGGCGGTATTTCTTATCGAGCAGCACGCAGACTTGCAGGCTCTTCGGCTCGCGAGTTTTGAGCATTTGCAGAACGTGCGCCAGCGTGCGCCCGCTGTCCACAATGTCTTCGACCAGCAGCACGTTCATGCCTTCGATGTTGGTCATCAGGTCGAGGTTGACTCGTACATTGCCGCTGGAGGCATAATGCCCGACGCCGTAGGAGGAGAGCGACATGCAATCCAGGGTATGTGGGATGGTAAGATGACGGGTCAGGTCTGCGGTGAAAGTCAGCCCGCCGCGCAACAAACAGACAATCAGCAGTTCCTGACCAGCGTAAGCGCGGCTGATCTGCGCGCCGAGTTCGGCAACGCGCGTCTCGATGGTCTTTTCGTCTACAAGAACTTCGTCAATGAACTCATGGTAATCTTGCATGGCAACTCCTATCAGGATGGCGGCTGGTATTTCTTAAGATCAACAACTGCGATGAAAGGCAGGTTGCGGTAATACTCGTCCAGGTCGAGGCCGTAGCCAAAGACGAACTTGTTCGGGATGCTGAAACCGCGGTAGTGGATCTGGACGGATGTCTCGCGTCGCTCTTCCTTATCCAGCAGAGTACAGACTTTGAGACTGTGTGGCTGGCGGGTTTGCAGGAACTCCAGAACGTAGGCGATGGTATTGCCGCTATCCACGATGTCTTCGACCAGTAAAACATCCTTACTGCGGATATCGGTTTTCAGGTCAAGCGAGAGACGAACGCTCCCGCCTGACTGGCGCGCCCCTGTACCGTAGGATGAAACTGCCATGAAGTCTACTTGATGCGGGACAGTGATGTGCCGCATCAGGTCCACCAAAAAGACAATCCCGCCGCGCAGGATGCAGATGAGCAGCAGGTCTTTACCTATATAGTCGCGGTTGATCTCCTCCGCCAGTTCTTTGATGCGGGTCTGGAGAGTCTGTTCGTCAATCAAAATTTCAGCAAGGAAATCCTTATAATCCTGCATATTCACTCCTGGCGCGGCAGCTCGCCCCCTAACGGGGGACTTCGTGATGAGCGCGGCAGCGCGCTTCATACATCTCCGCCGCACCGACGATGACCACCGGGTCGTCGTACCGGGCCGGTTCTCCGTTGACCAGGCGCTGGGTCCGGCTGGCCGGTTCACCGCAAACCATGCAGATGGCCTGGATTTTATCCACGTGCTCGGCACGCGCCATCAACACCGGCATCGGACCGAAGGGTTCGCCGCGAAAATCTGTATCCAGTCCCGCAACGATGACGCGGGTCTTCTTTGCAGCCAGTTCTTCAACAACCTGGATGATTTCATCGTCGAAAAACTGAGCCTCGTCAATGGCGACGACAGTGGCGTCCTTGTCCAGCCGCTGACGGATATCCGCCGCCTTTTTGACCGGGATGGCGGCAAAATCGCTCCCGGCATGGGAGGTAACTTTCTCGACAGCATACCGCACATCAATGGCAGGCTTGAAAACCTGTACGTGCTGACGGGCGATCGTCGCCCGGCGCAAGCGGCGGATAAGCTCGTCGGTCTTGCCGCTGAACATCGAACCACAAATAACTTCAACCGAACCGGGGTTATGTGGTGTCATAATCTCCTCATTTGCCCTTACCTCCATCCCCTCTCTCAGTAGTCCCGGTTCCCGCGAGGTAGCCCCGGTTCCTGCGAGGTAGTCCCGGTTCCTGCGAGGTAGTCCCGGTTCCTGCGAGGTAGCCCCGGTTCCCGCACGGGGCACGGGGCACGGGGCAATGGGAAAGGGGTGAGGGGATGAAAAAATAATCAAACAGGCAGATGCACATAGCATCTGCCTGTTAAGTTTACCTGATTATTGGCTTTCGACAAGCCCTACGCAGCGGGAGTTTCCGCAGTTTCAGGAAGGTTATAGCCTAGAGCGCGCAGTTTCCTCTTAATGTCAATCAGCGACTTGCGGCCAAAGCCTTCGATCGCCAGCACGGCTTCCTCACCCTCGCCAAGTTTCGCCAGGAATTGACCAACTTCCTTGATGCCCGCCTTCTCCAACGCGGCCACGGGGCGGGCGGCCAATTCCAGTTCCGCGATCGGGCGCTTGGGAGACACCTTGGACTCAGCGCGGGTCTTCTTCTCTTCAACATAAGTCTGGCGGACCTGTAGCTTCTTATAGAAGCGGTCCACCTGACCTTCAATGTCCGCCATACGGCCCTGCTCGCCGGTGAAAAACGGATGGCAATTCGAGCAGGTTTCGACGCGGATTTCTTGCTTGGTCGAACCGGTTGTCCAGGTAGTGCCGCAAGAGGCGCAGGTCACTTTGGTATCCGGGTAATAAGTCGGATGAATACCCTGTTTCATTTCAAGATCCTTTCGCCGGTTACTTTTCTTCCGCCGGCATCACGTTGACGCGCTTGCGTCCTTTGACGACATCGTAGACAACCAGCCCTTCAATCGTGGCGAAGATGGTATCGTCCTTGCCTACGTCCACGTTCAGACCGGGCTTAATGTGTGTACCGCGCTGGCGCACGATAATGTTGCCAGAAAGAACATGCTCGCCGGCATATTTCTTTACGCCCAGGCGCTGGCCATTAGAGTCTCTTCCATTGCGGACTGAGCCGCCACCTTTTTTGTGTGCCATAACAACCTCACTCTCTTGCTATTTCGCCGCAGGCTTCTTGGAAGCCGCTTTCCCCTTCGGGGACGATGTCGGTTCAGCTTTAGTCGTAGTCGTCTTCTTGGAAGCCGATTTCGTCGTAGTCTTGGCGGGAGACTTCGCTGCCGGTTTCTTCCCCTTCGGGGAGGCTGTCTTCTTCGGGGAGGCTGTCTCAGCCTTTGGTTCGGCCTTTACCGGCTTCTTCGCTTTCTCAGGCTTCGCCTTCGGAGCCGTTTCTTCAGCCTTGACTTCGACAGCCTTTTCCACCTTGACAGGTTCCTTCTTCACCAGTTCGGAACCGCCAATCTGCTCCACGAACAGACGGGTATAGTTCTGGCGGTGACCAATCTTAACACGAATACGTTTCTTGGGGCTGTAGTTGAAGATATTCACCTTCGGCCCTTTGAAATGCTCGACCACCGTGGTCCATACCGGGATATTCTTGACGAGGGGCGTGCCGACGGTGATGTTTTCCCCATCCGCCAGCAGCAGAACCTGTTCAAGCTTGACATTCGCGCCGGATTCGATCGGCAGGCGGTCCACTTCGAGGGTACCACCTTCGACGGCCCGAAATTGCTTGCCGCCGCTTTCCACAATTGCGTACTTCATCTTATTCTCCTGGTCTTCGCTTCACCACTGTCCCTGCGGTACGGGTTCGGTCCCTGAACCTGTTTCGGTTTTCAGAACGAGCCCCTACGCCGGTCAGCGGGGAAGCCGGGATACAAACTGACGCCCCAGCAACCTGCCGGGGCAGAACCGGACAATATTATACTTGCGAGACGCAACCATGTCAACGGCTGATATAACAATGTCAACCCCGCCCCGGCCAGGAAGAGATCAAACCCGTGATGTACTTCGCCGGAAAGCAGAAAGGACTGATACTCACCAGCACCAATCAAGACTTCCTGCGCGCTACCTTCGGAGACGAGATTACCGCCAGCTATGGAAAGCCTGTCACCCTTCGCGCCGTCCGCAAGACCATAGCCGGCCGCGGATTGGACACTATCGTCATCGGCCTGCCGGCCCATATCATCCCCGCGCAGTACCCGCCGAAGGTCCCCGCAGGGGGCAGGGTGAAGGGGAGGCAGAGACACCCGCAGCCTGACCCCGATTTCAC
>JADGQD010000141.1 GCA_017882065.1 Anaerolineales bacterium
CCTGGAATTTCCGCTCTGGTCCGAATGGGTCCCGAACCGCGCCCGTCTCGATTATCAAGTTTATCCCCGGCTGACCGCCATGGCCGAGACCGGTTGGACGCCGAAAGACAAGAAAGACTTCAAAGACTTCTGCCGCAGATTGGAGAACCTCCTGGGTCGGCTGGACCACTTGGGGGTCCGCTACGCACCGCTCAAAGAGGCGGAGCCGCCGAAAGTCAGGCAATGGTTCGGAATCTTTACCATCCCCCAACCGCAGACCAGAACGGTTGAGTAATGTGGTGCTATACTTTGCATAAACAGGAGATCGCCATGAGTTTCTTTAAAAAACTTTTCTCGCCTCCCCGCCCCACCGGAACGTTATATCCATTTTCCGTCAAATGCAAGCGCTGCGGCGAAACCATCCATGCGCAGGTCAATGTCAATAACGAACCCAGCCTGGAACTGGACGAGAAAGGCAAGCCCTATTACACCTGCCGCAAGGTGCTGATCGGCAACGGGCACTGTTATCAGCAGATTGAAGTGCTCTTCAAATTCGATGAGGGCCGGCGCGTGCTCGACCGGAAAATCAGTGGCGGAGAGTTCGTCTAGGACTGATCATAGCCCCAGGGACTGGTTTCTATACAACAATCATAAACCATCCCGGCGAAAACTCGTCGGGATGGTTTATGATCCAAAAACAGGCACGTCTCACGCGTACAACTGCTGCCGGATCTGAACCACCTGCCGGCGCACTTTGTCATCACGTTCGAGCAGGTCGCCTATTTTCTCGCAGGCATACATGACCGTGGTATGGTCGCGGCCGCCCAGAGCCAGTCCGATTTGGGGAAGGGACATATTAGTCTCACGCATCAGGTACATGGCGATCTGGCGCGGCAGGGCCACATCCCGCGACCGGTCGGGACTGAGGAGACGGTCTACAGATAGATTGAAGGTCTTGGCGACCATATCCACCACCGCACCGGGTTTCACGTCGCCGCGCTGGTGCAGGAGGTCGGCCAGGGCCACGTCGGCCAGTTGAGGGGTCAGGGCCAAGCCGCTCAGATCGGCAAAAGCCACAATGCGATTGAGTGCCCCCTCCAGTTCGCGGATATTTGACTGGACTCGGCGGGCGATCAGGTCCAGGATCTCGGCAGGTACTGCATGTCCCAAGCGTTCGGCCTTCGAGCGCAGGATTGCCAGGCGGGTTTCCAGGTCGGGCAGTTGGATGTCAGCGGTCAGACCCCATTCGAAGCGCGAACGCAAACGTTCTTCCAGCGTGACCAGCGACTTGGGTGGGCGGTCGGAGGAAACAATAATCTGCTTGTTTTGTCCATGCAGGGTATTGAAGGTGTGGAAGAATTCCTCCTGCGTGGATTCCTTCCCGGCAATGAACTGGATATCATCCACCAACAGCACGTCCGCCGAGCGATACTTATCCCGGAAGGCTTGGGTGGTATGCGACCGGATGGCATTAATCATATCGTTGGTAAATTCTTCGGAAGAGACATAGAGCACACGCAGACCGTGCTCCTGGCAATAATTCCCGATGGCATGTAATAAATGAGTCTTTCCCAAACCCACCCCCCCATACAGGAACAGTGGATTATAAGCCGTGGCCGGGCTTTCGGCGACGGCCTGTGAGGCAGCATGCGCCAGACGGTTATTCGGACCGACGATAAAATTGTCAAAAGTGTAACGGGGATTGAGCGTGACACTGCGCGGACCCTGCGACATGTTCAGCGCAACGCCGGGAATCTCTTCCGCAGCAGCCGGTTCCGATACCGTTTCGGCATTTCCGTTGGCATTGACGACGAAGGCCACATCCACAGACCGGTTCATGATACCCATCAACAGGCGTGTCACTGTACTGGAAAGACGGTTTTCCAGCCAATCGCGGGCATAGGCGTTGCGCACGCCGATCGTAAACAACCCATCCTCATAAGAAAAGATCTGAGTATCGCGCACCCAGGTATCAAAAGATGCCTTTGGCATCTCCATTTGGAGTTGCCCCAGTGCTGACTGCCAGGCTTTCTCGGCGTCCATTTCTTCCTCCAAACATGCTGATTTTCGGCGTTTTGGTACAGGGATAGAAGCCCACTGCTCAGGCAGTGGGGAAGCTATCTTATTATTCAGTTCTTACCAACTTACTTCTCAGGGGGGAGGATAACGCGAACTATCCTTCACGAGTTCATTCTAGCAGAAAAAGTGGATTTGTTCCATACGCCAAACCTACGCTATCTTAAAAACATTCAAATTTTTAAGGTGTCTCCAACCTTAACACAACTTTCTAATAAATCCATCCTCCGGCTGAACTTCTTCGAACCGCGCTCCCCCACAGACGCCTT
This sequence comes from Anaerolineales bacterium, assembly GCA_017882065.1. GTDB lineage: Bacteria > Chloroflexota > Anaerolineae > Anaerolineales > Villigracilaceae > UBA877. Next base: position 2,325 of record JADGQD010000141.1, read on the forward strand.
AGGAAGATCGCTTATTGCCATAGGTTGGGTTTCGCCAGGAGCACTTACAGGGCTACTGGAGGAGCTCTGCCCAATCTTAAAAAATCCTGTATGAAATTATAGCCATGTGTGTGAAACGTGAAACGCACAATCCAGCGTTTCGTTGGATAAAAAATGGGGATTCAGGCATCTGTTTGTGCCGGGAGGCGCGGCACCCAGGCAAGAATGGATGTCCCTTCGCCGGAGGCGGAAGTGATATCCACGTCGCCGCCCACGTTCTGGACGCGCGTCTGCATATTGGCCAGGCCGTGGCCGACTGTCTTGCTGGTTTTATCAATTTCAAAGCCTTGCCCATCATCCGAGATTTCCAACAGCACACGGTCGGAAGTGGTCCACAAATCTATCGTGACCTTGGAGGCTTTGGCATGTTTGGCGATATTTGCCAGGGCCTCCTGGCATATGTGGAAGAGGGATATGGCATGCATTTGCGGCAGGTCAGACAAAGGTTCTTTTGGCCCGGCCAGGCTGACCTCCACCTTGGTGTTCTGACGGAACTCCGAGATCAGCCGTCCCAGACCCTCGATAAGACTCTCACCCTGCAACTGGCGCGGGCGCAGGTCGAGGATGTAGCTGCGAATATCGCGGATGGTATGGTTCAGGTCTTCCATCGCCTTCTGCAGGCGGTCTTCGGCAAACTTTGGATTCTCACGCAACAACATGCGCGCGTTCTCCAGCGCCAGGCCAACACCATAGATGGATTGGATGGTGCCATCGTGCAGGTCCATGCCGATGCGTTCGCGCTCTTCCAGCACCGCCAGACGGCGGACATTGGAATGCAGGCGGGCATTCTCGATCGCCGTCCCGGCCCCGGCAGACACCGAAACCAGCAGTTGGAGTTCGCTCTTGGAGATTGTCTTGCGGCTGCGGGTGGCGATGGTCAACACGCCGACCACTTCGCCGCGCGCCGTCAGCGGGATGCAGGCGATCTGCTTGAACCCGGCCTCCACCACCGCCTGGCGAGTGCCTTGCTCATCCCGGTCGAGATGATTACTGATGACCGGTTGGTGCGTCTGTGCAGCCTGGCCGACCATCCCCTCGCCGATCCTGAACCGGTTACGGGTCCAGAAGGCTTCGGCGGCCTCGCCGCGGTGCAGTACCAGGCGCAGAGTCTCGCCATCTTCTTCTTTCAGGAAAATTTCACCGGCCTCCACCTTGAAATGAGCCATCAGCAGGGCAAGTGTTTTATCCAGGATTTCTTCGAGTTCCAGCGAGGATGCCAGCGCCGTCCCAATCTGGTTGAGAAGATCCAGTTGGTCATTGCGACGGGTGAGGGTCGCCTCATGTTCCTGCAATCTTTTATAGAGACGGGCATTTTCAATGGCTGCCCCCGCATAAGCGGCCAGAATTTCAATTATCTTTTCGTCGTCAGGGTTGAATTCGGAATCGCCAATTTTTTCGGTCAAGTAAATCTGGCCCAGCTGTCTTCCCCCGATGCGGATGGGCACACCCAACAGCGCGTGCATTTCGGCGTGACCGGGCGGGAAGCCGACCGAGCGGGGGTCGTCTTCAATCTCCGGGATGCGGACGTTACCGCTATCGCCGTGCATCAGCGCGCCAATCAGACCCAGTCCGCGCGGCGGGTGAGGGATCTGCTTGATTTCTTCGGCTGTCATGCCCACGGTAATGAATTGCTTGAGTTTCCCCTCATCGTCCAACACGCCCAGCGCGGCGTACTTTGCCCCGGCCTGTTCGCGGGCCAGCGCGGCAATACGCTCCAATAAAGTTTCGAGCGAGACCTCCTTGACCAGTTCCAGACTCGCCCGGTGTAATGCGATCAATCTGTCTTGCAGCTCTTCACGCGTCAGGAGCATTCGGACACCTCAATACAGACAATTTTACTCTACATATACGCTTTATGACAAGTTTGATAGATTTTGCCAGCCCTCCCTGATAAAATGGATGCATGACCACCTCCCGAATTGCTGGGTTTTACAATCTGCCGCTGGGCGAACGGCTGGATAAACTGGCTGAATCCGCCGGGCTTGGTTCCGACGAACTGGCTGCCTTCCAGACTTCTGGCCTGTCCGCGGACCAGGCTGACCACATGGTCGAGAATGCTGTCGGGACCTTCGGCCTGCCGCTCGGGATCGGGCTGAACTTCGTCGTCAACGGGCGCGAGGTGCTCGTCCCGATGGTGATTGAGGAGCCTTCGGTGGTGGCCGGGGCCTCGTTCATGGCAAAACTGGTGCGCGCCGGAGGCGGGTTTACGGTCATCACTTCCGCGCCGGAAATGATCGGTCAGATGCAGGTGCTGGAGGTCAAAGATTTGATGGCGGCCAGCATGGAACTGCATGAACACAAAGCTGAACTGCTGGCTGAGGCCGACTCGATTGATCCGGTGCTAAAGAAATTCGGCGGCGGGGCACGCGACCTGGAAATCCGCATCATCGAAGATTCTCCCATCGGGCCGTTCCTGGTGGTGCATTTGATTTATGACGTGCGGGACGCCATGGGCGCCAATGCCGTCAACACCGCCTGCGAAAAATTGGCCCCGCATATCGAGCAGATCACCGGCGGACGTGTCCACCTGCGCATCCTGTCCAACCTGGCCGACCGGCGGCTGGCAAAAGCCAGTTGCACTGTCCCGCTCAAGGAACTAGCTTTCACGAATGCGGACGGCCGCACATTCACTGGCGAACAGGTCCGGGACGGGATCATCGAGGCCTGGGCCTTCGCCGCAGCCGACCCGTACCGCGCCGCCACGCACAACAAAGGCATCATGAACGGCGTGGATGCAGTCGTCATCGCCACCGGCAACGACTGGCGCGCCATTGAAGCCGGGGCGCACGCCTACGCCGCCCGTGACGGTCGCTACACCAGTCTCAGCACCTGGGGCAAGGACGCGGATGGAAACCTGACCGGCGAACTGGAAGTGCCGATGGCGGTTGGCATCGTGGGCGGAGCGACCAAAGTCCACCCGGCGGCCAAAGCCGCGTTAAAATTGATGGGCGTCAA
>JADGQD010000142.1 GCA_017882065.1 Anaerolineales bacterium
CTGCTCCACGAACATCCCGGGTTGGAACTGGACATCGTGGAACTGAAGGAACTGCTGGAGATCCAGCGCTACACGCAGGTTTTCGTCTACCCAAGCCTGGTGGTCAACGAGCAACTGGTCTGCGTGGGGAGGTTTCCATCGAAAGACGAGATACTTATTTGGTTTCAACAAGCACTTATACTGCTCCAGGCAGCGTCCCCGCCGCCGAGGACGGCAGCGAGAGCAATTTTAGGATAGGTTCTTATTTGGTTTCAACAAGCGTTATAATGGGAATCGTAAAAACCAGAATCTGATGGTCAATCCATCCAGAGGAGAATAAACATGGACGAAAAGTGTGATTGCAAGAACGGGACCTGTGACTGCGGCTGTGAATGCTGCGGCGGAGATGGCGGCTTCGAGCGCAACTTTCTAACCAAAGCCGAGCAGGCCGAGGAGTTGGAATCCTACCTGGCTGACCTTAAGCTCGAGGTCCAGGCGGTGGAGGAGCATCTGGCTGATTTACGCAAGTAGCCGCATGTAAATTAGGGCGACCAACTCGGTCGCCCTTAATGTTTAAATTCGACTTTTTCCACCAGATTCCCCGCCCGGTCGTGGAACATCACCCACCTACCGGCGGTGTTTATCTCCACGCCCCAGGGCGGGTCCACACCGTGAAGACGGAGTTTCTTAATTTGAAAACAAGAATCCCGCCAGAGGCGGGATTCTTCAATAAAGTGCGAACGCCTGGGTGAGGGGGGCACCCAAGCATTCGCGTCTATATATTACAAGAGATTCAAAAAAATTGCAAGGATTATTTGATTAGAATTTCCTTAAATTTTTCATCAGGGAGTGCCCCAGGCGGGAATTGAACCCACAACCTTAGCCTTAGGAGTGCTCTGCTCTGTCCGTTGAGCTACTGGGGCAATAAAGGAATTATACCAAATTCTTGCGTTTCCACAGTTCCGTTGCTATACTAGGGCATTGCGTGAAAATATAAACCAAGATCCTGTAATTGAAGAAAATTCGGCACAGGTGAGTTTACGGGTTGACGCGAGGAGCAGGGCCTATGGAGCCACAAAAGTTCGGACGTTACGAGATCAAGGGCGAGATCGGCCGCGGCGGCATGGCCACCGTCTACCATGCCTACGACCCGCGCTTCGAGCGCGAGGTGGCACTCAAGGTACTGCCGCGCGAGATGCTGCACGACCCGCAGTTCCGCACCCGCTTCGAGCGCGAGGCCAAGACCATTGCCATGCTCGAACACCCGGCCATCGTGCCGGTCTATGACTTCGGCGAGGAGGACGGCCAGCCTTATTTTGTCATGCGCTACATGACCGGCGGCTCGCTCACCGAGCGGATGAAGCATGGAGCAATGACCATCCAGGAAGTGGCCCACCTCTTCGGGCGTCTGGCTCCCGCCCTGGACGAGGCTCACGCCAAAGGCATCGTCCACCGCGATCTGAAACCCGGCAATATTCTCTTCGACCAGTACGGCGAACCTTACATCTCCGATTTTGGCATTGCCAAGATCGCCGCCTCGCAGAGCAACGTTACCGGCAGCGCCATCCTGGGCACACCGGCCTACATGTCGCCGGAACAGGCCCAGGGCGATGGCATAGACGGGCGCTCCGACATCTATGGCCTGGGCGTCATTTTGTTTGAATTGCTGACCGGCCAGCAGCCCTACCACGGTGACACACCCATGAGCGTGGTCGTCAAGCACATCACCGAACCCGTCCCGCATATCCTGGACGTAAAGCCTGATCTGCCGCCCGACATCGAAGCCGTCATCGAGAAGACCTTGGCAAAGGATCGCGACGAACGCTTCTCGACGGTCAAAGCCCTGACCGACGCGTTGAACGCGGTCGCACGCGGTGAAACTCCGGACCTGGAAAATAGTGACAAAACACTCGTCGCCTCGTCCAAGACCGCCATAACCAAACGCCCCGCACCCGAACCCAGGACCATGCTGGCAAAACGGGGGCAGGCATCCGGTCCCGGCCCCGCCGCGCCGCGCAAAAAAACTGGCCTGTGGATCGGATTGGGAGGCGTCGTCCTGCTCATGTGTGTCGCGGCCGTCGTCGGAGTCATCCTGTTAAAGGATAAGATCCCGTTCCTGGCTGCCCCCGCACCAACCAAAGGTCCCCCGATTGTGCGCATCACCGCTACCCGGGAAGTCCGCCAACCGACGAACACGGACACCCCCGGCGTACTCCTTCTGCCGGCCGCCAGCCTGCAGGCTCCCACCCTCGCCCCCAGCCCCACACCGACCGTGCAAGGGCTGCCACGCATCGGTGGTGCAGATTTGATTGCCTTCCTGAACAATAACGACATCTGGGTGATGGGCGTGGACGGCAGCAACCCGGCCCAGATCACAAAAGATGGTGGGGGAAAAAATGACCTGCAATGGTCGCCGGATGGGCAAAGCCTGTACTATATCAGCGGCAAGTGCATCCAGTCTGTCACCTACCCTGGTGGGGAAGGTACACAGATCACCTGCTTCACCTCGGCCAATTACCTGGAGGCTTTTGAGATTTCTCCGGACAGCAAGCAGGTGGCCATCAACCTGAACCGCGTATTGTATGTGGTCCCCTTTGATTTGACCGCAATTTCAAAGGCCCGCATTTGGCCTCAGTTGCAGGACATGAAAGGGTGTTTTACGTATAACTCGGATAGTAAACAAGCTCCCCCCAAGGGTGTCCGCTGGTCGAATGACGGGACGAAGATTGCTGTAAACACCCTCAGCGTGGACGCCGGCCGCCAGGTGGACCTGATACGCATTTTCGATATCAGCACCTGCCCCAGCACCGTTCCCCAGGCACTGGATAATTTCCCCGCTGCCCGCTTTGTGATGACCTATTACAGTGTTAACCCGAAAATTCCATCCTTCGACTGGGATGGCAGCACATTATTTGTGCTCAATAGCATTTTCCGCTATGAACTGGGCTATTTATACGCTTACAACACGGAGACGAAACAAGGCCAAAACCTCGACCCGCTCAAAACCGCCTGCTGCTACACCGCAGCCCGCTTCAGCCCCGATGGATCATTCCTTCTGTTCGCCTACCAGAATCCCGGGGACGGCTCAAATGCCAAAACACAGTTGTATTACATTTCGTACGGTAATATAGGCACCCGCGCAACCTATACACCCCTGACCCTGCCGGACGGCTTCTTCAGCGCCAATAACGACCACCTCGACGCAACCTTGCGACCGGCTAACCCATAACGAAATTCATCCCCGGGAATATCCAAAACAACCTCCCTTCCTGTTATGGTAGGGATGTTGTGGCCATTTTTCTTTCTTCCGCCGCTTCCAGCAGCCAGCCAGTGACCTCCTCTTTGGTCGGGAAGCGCCCGCTGCACACCACTTTCTCGTTAATGACCAGGGTGGGTAAAATCAGCACGAAAGCATATTTGCCAATCACCCCGGGATCTGTTACTTCGGCAATATCAAGTTCCAGATGCAGACATTTCGACAAGAGCTCCTGCTGCGCAGCCGCGACCAGCCGTCGGACAACGTAGCGTTCGGAGTACTGGAGGCTGAGGATTTTGACAGTAATCACGCTGGTGATTCCTATTTTTGTATTTGTGCATTAAATCACAACTATTCTACCCTAAAATCCTTTCATCTGCGTACCCAGATGGGGCTTTCTCAAGAAAGGGAATGTCATTGCGAGACGTGTCATTGCGAGGAGCGTTCGCCTGCCCCCGTTCGCTTGTCCCCCGAATTTTGGGAGATTGGGGGTTGCGACGAAGCAATCCCCAACTAATCCTGGTGACGATACTCCATTCTGGTGACGATGCTCTGCGTCGTCACCCACGCCCGGATGCTCCTGCGTCTCGATGTGCGCGGAGCGTTTCCTCTCGTGCTGCACCCAACTAATGTTCTGTCGCTGTTAATGCGATGGACCCAATGCGTCAGATTCCTTTTCACATTGATATTATCATGAGGTGTAATTTTCATAGGTCGGGTTATATCGCGTTGCGTAGCGCAGTGGAGTAACGTCGGCTGCACGCGGTGGTTAGTGCGTCTTCATCTCTCATTGATAACTTTGCTCCCGAATAACCCAGAGGTCAATAAATTACTCGGCATTTCATTGGACTCTGCGCTTTAGTTGTAACGCCTCATTCAAATGAACGAGATTATGCCGTGTGGCTGGCATTAGCAAAAGTCCTGCTATGTTGCGCCTACCCCAATAATCGAGTATGCCATTCGCTGCTTCAACAACAGCCCCCTCATCTCTAACTTGTTGCAGGCGGGATGGTTCAACCTTCTGTCTCAACTCCTCCGGTTGAATCTGCTTGACAATTTCTCGCGTCCTGCGACCTATGGCCACTCGATAGGCTCGCAGCGCCTCAATATCTACCGTATTGCTGAGGTTTGCAACACCTTCCTCATCCATTGCGTTACCCGTATCACATTCTGTGATCTTCATTTTTTCGAGCCAATTATCACGATGTAGGATTTGCGGGCTGCCGGCAACCAATAGATTCATCGTGATGTCTTCACATCGCGCAATGTGCCAGATGAGCCAGGCAACTGAATGAAAACAGTTACGCGGGATTCGTCGTATCTGGTCCTCAGATAAATCGCTGAAGACCTCATCTTCAAATGACCAGGACTCTGTGTGAGCCATTTTTGAAGAGTGGAGCATTGCATGCTGGTTCAAGAATAGTTGTATTGCTTCTTCGGGATCGTTAAAACTCATCAATATGCGGTATAACTCGGTTTGCTGTTTAAGACAACCCTTTCGATAATATTCCAATGTTTTCATCTGTAGCCCCTTTAATTTCGCGTACTTCACACCTTCTTCTGAGCGTCCAAACTAAATGTTCAGCCGCCGTTTGGCGGCTCATCAGCTTATGGGCGGCTTGCTGGTGGACTAACATCAAAATATTATTAGGCCACAATCGGTTCAGATATGACCATTAACTTAATCCAGTATAGCAATTTCACGATGATAATACAATCCCCGATCGCTGGAATCCAGGAGAGCCGCTGGAAATGGAACGTGTTCGTGGAATAAAAATTCCCGTTATTTTCGAGTTCTTCGATACAGGAAAGTTCAAGGATTTAAGCAAGGTGCAGAAAATATGAGCGCACAACACGTCAATGCCCCCTCGGCCTTGCCCAACTCAGACTCGTCCACCAGAACCGGAACAATGCCCGCCGCTTCCAGGCGTGCCCGTGTCTTCGGATAGGCGGGCTGGGTGAGCACGGTTCCGCCAACCATCAGCGCGTTGGCGGCATATTGCTCGGACGGGTCTATTTCGATAAACTTCATGCCGGG
>JADGQD010000143.1 GCA_017882065.1 Anaerolineales bacterium
GGCTCCGGCCTGCACAATTTTTCCGAGACGTTTGAACAGCACCAGCAGAATTATTGTCCGTAGGTGAGTTTATTTGTATCTTGAAGGGGGGTTAGGTAATGCTGGTATTGGAGACGATATATTTCTCCAAATGGTCAATGACCACCTTCTGCTCATCTATGAGAGATTTGACCAGATCGCCGATGGTGACAATCCCGATCAGGCGATCGTTTTCCATAACAGGCAGGTGGCGGACATGTTTGGCGGACATTAATGCCAGACCCTGTTCGATTATATATTCCGGTTCAATAAAGATAGGCGGCGTTGACATAATCTCGCTGACTCGAGTGTTCTTTGAACTCTTGCCTTGCAGAATAACCTTGCGGGCATAATCCCGTTCAGAGAACACACCGACCAGCGTTTTACCGTTCACAACCAGTAACGCCCCTACGTCTTTTTCGGCCATGACTTGCAGAGCATCAAAAACGCGGGTCGCGGGGCTTATCGTCCAGATCTTACGCCCCTTCTTTTTCAGGATTTGACGAATTGTCTTCATAGCACCTCCAAATTAAAACAGGGATTACCAGAAGATATGATAGAGGACCATGATTCGGAGTGGAAAAAGCGATTGTTTGAACGCGTAAAAAACGAAAAGATAACCCGATTGTAGCATCAAACCCTGCTAATCACATTGTGTTGTTAAGTTTTCTCCCTTGGACTAAGAAAGAGACCGCCGGGCGAGCCGCGGTCATGGCGGTGATCAGGGTGCTGGCGTGGGCTGTGAAACGGGCACATCCGGTTTGTCCTTTGTTTTGATAAAGGATGAGCCAATCCAGGCTGCCAGACCGACCGCAAGCAAAATAATGGCCTGGAGGACGATCACTTCTGTAATGGTGTGAACGATGGAGCGGACCAGTTCCAAGCCGATGCCGGCTATGTCTGGCGGGATAAAGGGCGGAATTCGGGGAACAATGAACATGGTCCAGGCCGTGTTTAAGACTGGCAGTGCTGAAATCCCCAAACCGAGGGCTATCGTTCCAGAAACGAAGATGGGAATGCCCCACCAGCGCAGCCAACTTTTGGGAGAACGCACGGCGAAGAGGGTGACAAGCAGCAGAAATGCCAGCGGTAACAGCGGGCTCAGGCGCATGATCAGCCGCACCGTGCGGATGGTGGTAATCGGGTCTGCGCCAAAGGGACCGGTCCCGGATGGAAGAGTGCCAGGGGAAGGTGGTTTGATGATTGTGGCCTGATCCGGTAACTTTGTGGCAGCCGTGTTCAACAGTTCCTGTAATAGTGAGACCATGATGGGGAGCACAAATTCGGGAGGCTTGCACAAAATCATTCCGCCGTTGCTCGTTCCACTGGCCATCTGCACCAGCAATTGCATGGTACAGGGCGGCTGCGAGTTTATCAGTTGAATGATGAGATCTGTACCAGCCGGGCCTGCCAGGCGTTCTTTCAGTTTATCCAACGGAACAGTTACTGTGTCCGTCTCACCGTTAAGGTAGGCAAACATCTGGTCGAGCGTACTTTCGGTCATGGTTTGCAGGTCATCTGGCGGAAGGAGAATCGTGAGGATGGTTTGCCAGTCCGCCGCGGCGAGATTCTGCATGAAGGACGGCATCCCGCTCCCACCGCCGGGACCATCCGTCCCCGATTGTGCGAAGCAGGGCGACATGAGTTGATTCTCGGTTTCTGTCGGTAGGCGTTGGTTGCTAAACAATTCGTTGTATGCCTGTTCCCCGATGGCCTGTTTTACACATGCCTGCACATCGGGAGAGGCATTGGGAAGAGTCTCCCCGGGTAGAAAGCCGTTGCCTGTTTGTTGAGAACCATACTGGTCCAGGCAAGGTTGAGCGAGTTGAAGTTCAGAATCGGTCGGGCTTCGTTGGCCGCTTCCAATCGCTTGGAATGCAACAGGCCCCAGGGCATTCGTCAGGCAGGCGTGTAATTCGGGAGAGGCACCTTCAATGTTGCACGCCAGCTGATTTTGGGCACAGGGGTCACTTAAGAAACTACTGGTTAACGCCACCCCAACAATCTCAGGCAGGCGTTCATAGATATTCTGTTCAGCCAAGGCGTTCTTAAAAAGGTTGGCATTTAACATCTGCCGGTTGACGGTTGTCAACAAAAGAGCCAGGATTGTCGTGATCACGAACAATATGGCAAATAGCGTAGCGATAAACCCGGCAATCACGGTAAAGAATTTACGCATGGTTTATTCCTTCCGGTCATGCAAATTACATACAGATGTGTCTGATTTAATAACCCCTAACGCTGAGGCAGGTTGTTGAAGAGGCAGCCGATAAAGTTTCACGCGCTATTTCTCCTGGCCCGCGATTTCGACATAGTCCTGTGTGATGGTATTCTCCAGCGATCCGCCCAACAGGAGGATGAGTTCCGAGGAGCAATTGGCTTTTTCTTCGGCGTCGCGGCGGCTCCAGGTGCGGCTCTTGATTTCAAGATAGTAGCCCAGGTCAGGCGTATCGACGCGGTCCAGGTTGATGAAAAACTCCTCTTGTTTGTAGCGCACCAGCCAGCGCAGACGGTCCTTGTCAACGGCAGTTTCACTGGCCGGTTTGAAGTACTCGCGGTAGAAGCGCAGGCTGTTGGCTGCCGGGGCAAAATAGCGGATGCGGCTCAAGAGCACATCATGGGCGAAGTCACCTTCGCGGGAAGGGCCGATGAGGGTCAACCGGCCGCGCACGCCCGTGAGCTGCTCCTTATCGTCAATCATCTCGTCTTCACGGTAGCGTAACCAGCCCTGGGCCGGGTCGAAAAAGGTGAAATAAATATCGTGCTGGTGGTAATGCTTCTTGAGTAAAATTTCGATCTCGGTTTTTTTGAGCGCTTTCAGGACGGGAGCCGGGTCGTTCAACTTGACCTTGACCTGAACTTCGAAGGATTCTTCTTCTGCGGAGCCGCCCAGTGCCACCAGTTTCGAGAAGACCGACTGCTCACGGGCCATCAGGAAGGTGTCAATTTTCCGGCCATACTCCTGTGCGGCGGTAGTCAATTCTTTTTCGTTGAGTGTCAGAAGCTCATGATTTTGCATCAACCATTTGCCATTGACCATTACATCGGACACGTCAGTGGCTTTCCCGGCGTATACCAGTTGGGAGTATATATTATCGGCATCACGACGGAAGCGTGGGGAATTATGGAGCGGGGAAATATCCACCAGGATCAGGTCGGCACGCTTGCCCGGTTCGAGCGACCCGGTTACGGGTCCGAGGTGCAGCGCCCGCGCTCCGATACGGGTGGCCATCTTTAGCGCAGTTGCCGCCGGGACCGCGGTCGGATCGTTGCTGACGGTTTTCGCCACGAAGGCAGCCAGGCGCACTTCTTCGAACATGTCCAGGTCGTTATTCGAGGCCGAGCCGTCCGTCCCGATGCCCACGTTCAAGCCCAGATTCAACATCTTCTGGATGGGGGCAAAACCGGAGGCCAGTTTCAAGTTGGAGGACGGGTTGTGGGCCACGCCCGCTCCTGCATGGAGCAGGGTGTGCATCTCGCCCTCGTCAATGTGGATGCAGTGTGCCGCCAGCACTTTGGCGTCGAACAATCCTTGTTTTTTGATATACGGAACAACCGGCATTCCGTTTTCCCGGCGCATGTTTTCAACTTCCAGGGCGGTCTCGGCGATGTGTATTTGTAGTGGTACGTCGAACTCGGCGGCCAGTTGCGCAGTGGCGCGCAGGATTTCGGGTGTGCAGGTGTAGGGTGCGTGCGGAGCCACCGACGGGGTAATCAGCGTGTGACCTTTCCAGTGTTCGATAAACTCGCGCGCCGCAGCGAGCGAATCTTCGAATGAGACTGCATCTGGCGCGGGGAACTTGAGCACGCTCTGCCCGCAGACGGCGCGCAGGCCCGCCTCGGCGGTGGCTTTCGCCACGTTTTCCTCGAAGAAATACATATCGGCAAAGCAGGTCACGCCGGTGCGGATGAGTTCGGCGCAGGCTAATTGGGTACCCAGCCGGACGAAGTCGGGTGAGACGAACTCACGCTCCACTGGCCACATATACCCTTGCAGCCAGACATCCAGGCGCAGGTCGTCAGCCAGGCCGCGCATCAATGTCATTGGGACGTGGGTGTGGGCGTTGACCAACCCCGGCATCAATACCTTGCCACCGCAGTCCACCACTTGCGCAGCGGGGTAGGTTTTGCGGACCTCGGCCTCGGGTCCCACGGTGAGAATGCTGTCCCCGCTGACGGCCACTGCGCCGGGTTCGTACTTGTGCATTTCCTCGTCCATGGTCAGGACGATAGCATTGATGAGAAGAAGATCGGCAGATTTGGTCATTCGTTCTCCTTACTGCTTCTTGCATAAATATCTGAACTCGCTATTATCGAATTGCGAGCAATTCCGGGAATTTGGGTTCAAATATTTACGCAGAACCCTATGGTTCATATCTTTGCGCAGTACCCTGTAATTCCTGCTATTCTACCTGATTAAACATTCAGGGCGCATGCCGCTGCGCCGTCTGGATTTACCGCTTCCAATTCAGGAAGATGTTCAGGACTTTCAGGTTCATCTCGTAGTCGGTGTTGGTGTGATCGGTCAACTCTACATCCAATGCGGCGATGTTGTTTTCGTTGGCCCAGTCCGTGAACCCACCGGTGTACTTGCAACCCGTGTCAATTGGCGGGTAATAATAAGTGGTGACGGCGGCAACCGTCTGCGCCAGCCGGATCGAATAGTCATCAGGAGGTAATCCATCTGCAAAGATGCCTAGCGCGGCGCTGTGGTAATTGATAAGTGCGTCAAAATGATGGTTCTGGATGAATGCCATCAACGCCTGCGTCTCCGGCTCGGACCCGGGACTTTTCCCGCCGGTGACGTATGTTCGTGTCCAATAGCCGGCGCGCGGCCAGTCTTTCTGCCAGTTGGCATCCCAGTTGCGGTTCAAGTCCACCCTGTTGGCGTTGGCCCGACCGAGATAACTGTGTGCGCGTGCTTCACCGTCAGGGTTCAGGTCTCGTAAAATGTAAAGCGTCACATCTGCCGGGACAATTTCGGGGTGTCCCTCTTGGAGATAAACGATCAGCAAGTCGGCCATTTGGATGGTGTTGTACTCACCGCCTCCATGCATCCCGGCCACGATCAATCGTCCGGTCAACCCCCTGCCAAAGCGATAGACTTCCAGCGGCCGGTCCTGGACGGAGTAGCCGATTACGATTGGCCCCTCGCTGAACGGGATGGGCGTGGGCGTTTCGGTGGGGGTGAGAGTCGGGGTGAAGGTTTCAGTGGGTGTTTCGGTTAGCGTTGGCGTCCCGGTCGGCGAG
>JADGQD010000144.1 GCA_017882065.1 Anaerolineales bacterium
AGGCGGACGGGCTGCCGGAATGACCGGTCAAGTGCGAGCGTCCCCGCACCGCGCTGAGTGCCAAGCAATTTCCCCGCCGGGCTGCGGTGGGTGTCACGGTCGCGCAGATGATAGAGCACGGCATCGGCGTCCCAGCATTCTTCGGTCAGGGTGCGCAAACGTCCGGATTCCACTTCCCACTTCGCGCGATTTTCGGGCTGGTCGAGCGCCTCGGCGATGTGCGCCTGCGCATGGGCTTCCCGGCACAGCAGGGCCGCCAGGGCCGGGCTTTCAGAGGTGGAGATTTCGGCTCCCTGCCCGCCTGCCTGCCAGACGGTAAAGGCCGGGTTGTCTTCAAGACCGCTCTGCAGGGGAGCTTCCCATTCGGGGAAGCCGTCGCCATCACGGTCGCGGGACCCGTCGAACCAGCAGCGGGTAAAGGCTTCCAGCCCGAGCTGGACTTCCCGCAGGAAATCCAGGTCACGCGTATACTGGAAGGTCTGCCAGGCGAGGCTTGCCAGGAGCGGGGCGGCCAGCCAGCGCCCGCGTTGACCGGCCAGGCCGGGCTTCCAGTCCACTGTACCATCCTCGGACTGGGCGGTGAGAAAGTTACGCACCAGACCGGCAGCCAGTTCCGGCGCGCCGGACAGCAGGCTGGCGAGGGTGCAGGCTTCCAATGGTGGCTGTCCGCTCCACAGGTGGGGGTAATCGCTGCCATCACCGCGCGGAGAATAACCCTGGTCCGGCTGGCGGGTGAGCACGAAGGATGGATTGGGAAGGTGCTGGCTGGGGCCGAAGAACAGACCGAAGGCGGTCTTCTGGCTGAATGCGAAGGCCGCGTCCCAGTCCGGGTCGCCGGTGCGGACCTCGATGGTCTGGGCGGTATTGACCATTTCGATCTTTGCACGTTCGGCCTCCCAGGGACGGGCCGCAGTGCGGCGTGCCAGTTCGAAGGATTCTTCTGGCGTGGCAAGGGCGGCCTGCACCCAGGTCCGTGTGCATGTGCCTCCGGCAGCCAGGGCCAGGTCGAGGGTCAGGGACGGGTACGGTCCCGGCCCAGGTTGGGGTCCGCCGGTGAGGAAGATGACCGGCGCGAGCTCCTCGCTGCACCCGGCCAGGATGTTCACCGATTGCATGGAGAGCGGGGCGAGGCTTTGTCCTTCCAGGGGGACAAGCTGTCCGCACAGTTCGAGCAGGAGGCTGACCGATTCGCCGCTGCGGTTGGTGACGGTGAAACGCCCGGCGACGGTGTGCGAATCGGGAGCCCAGTATTCAGCTACCACGTCAATACTGGGGATGGGGGAAAAATCGAGCGACAGGAAATTGGGGAAGAAACGGTGCAGGCGCGGCGGGAGCGGAAAACTGGCCGGGTCGGAGACAGTCTGACCGCCAAGCGTGAAGCGCGGAAAGAGACGCATCCTGCGGGCACGCAACCCGTAGGTGGTGTGCAGGGACAGAGCAGGCGGGTCGCCGCCGCCGGTTTCGAGTTCCCAGATGTGGTCGTTGACGTAGTCGGGGGTACACAAGCGAAAATCTGCCGCCAGGGTAAGGGCGAGCGGGTCACCGGGGCCGAGAGTCCAGTCGCGCATAAAATAAGTATACGGTTGTTTGGGTCGGAGGTCAAAGGTTTTGTGCTAGAATAATCTAAATCCTAAGAGGAAATATGCCAAACCCTGAAGAACCCCGCGATAAATTCCACCGCCTGCTGGACTCCGAAGCTGAGACACAGGCCGAGCCGCCTGCCGAGGAGTTTACTCCCGGCGGCGGGACGCGCCCGCTCCGCCACCCGGCGGTAGACGAGAATGGTATGCCCCTGCCACGCCGTGTGGAAGAGATTGACATGGGAGCGACGCGCGTCGACCAGGCGGCTTACGAGCATACCCCCGGTCCGACGGTGCGCCGCCCAACGACGACCCGGCGTGTGCCACCCGCGCGCCGCCGCCAGTCTTTCAACTGGCCGAAGGCGGGCGGCTGCCTGCTGCGCGGATTGATTATCGGCATCTTCACTATCGTGGCACTGGGGCTGGTCCTGGCGGCGGTCGGCATATATGAGTATTACTCCATCGCCGCCACCCTGCCCAGCGTGAATGACTTGCAGCAACGCGCTTCGCAGTTCGAGACGACCCACATCCTTGACCGCAACGGGGATGTCTTATACGAAATCAACGACCCGAACGCGGGCCGGCGCACGTACATCCCGCTGAATGAAATATCTCCCTACTTGGTGGCAGCGACGCTTTCGACCGAAGACAAGGATTTTTACACGCATGGCGGATTCGACCCGCTTGCCATCGTGCGCGCCTACTGGGAGAACATCACCAGCGGAGAGACCGTCTCAGGCGCTTCGACCATTACCCAGCAGTTGGCGCGAGCTTTGCTCTTCACGCCCGAGGAACGCGGCCAGCGGACCTATCTGCGAAAAGTGCGCGAGGCCATCCTGTCCGCCGAAATCGAGCGCCGCTATAGTAAAGACGAAATCCTCGAACTCTACCTCAACGAAATCTATTACGGCAACCTGTCCTATGGTGTGGAAGCCGCCGCTGAGACCTATTTCGGCGAAACTGCCAGCCAGTTGAACCTCGCTGAAGCGGCTTTCCTGGCCGGTCTGCCGCAGGCCCCCTCGGTGTATGACATCTACACCAACCGGGACATCACCATGGTCCGCTACCAGACCGTCATCATGGGGATGCTCGCATTGAGTGGTGAACGTCACTGTATCTACGTCAGCAACGCCCCTGACCCGGTTTGTGTGGACGGGACGGCCGCTGCGGCTGCCATCCAGGAAGTCCAGAACCGGACCTTCACTCCGCCCACAACCAACATGCGTTACCCGCACTGGGTGCAGTATATCCGTACCCTGCTTGAAGAGCGCTTCGACCCTCAGACGATTTACCGCTCCGGTTTTACCGTCTACACCACGCTCGATCCGGACATGGAAGATGCCGCCCAGCAATCCGTCGCGGCCCAGGTGGCTGTCCTGGCGGACAAACATGTCACAGACGGGGCGCTGGTGGCAATCAAACCGTCTACGGGCGAAATCCTGGCAATGGTCGGTTCGCCTGATTTCTACAACGACGTCAACGCCGGGCAAATCAACATGGCAATCAGCCCCACGCGCCAGCCCGGCTCGTCCTTCAAACCCTTTACGTACCTGGCCGCCTTTGAAAAAGGCTGGACTCCCTCCACGCTCATCTGGGATGTGCCTTCGGAATTCCCGCCCTCCGGCCTGCCCAATGACCCGAATCCGCCTTACGTGCCGAATAATTTCGACCACAAATTCCATGGCCCGGTCACCGTCCGCGTGGCGCTGGCAAACTCGTACAACGTCCCAGCGGTCAAGGTGCTGCAATTCGTCGGGGTTTACGATGACCCGAACACACCGCAGAAAGATGGTCTGATTGCCATGGCTGAGCGCATGGGCTTTACCAGCCTGACGCGCGCTGACTACGGCCTGTCGCTCACCCTGGGCGGCGGTGAAGTCAGCCTGCTGGAGATGACGGGCGGATACGCCGTCATCGCGAATGGCGGGCTGAGGGTCCCGCCCGTGGCGATTACCAAGATCGTGGATTTCCAGAGCAATGTGATCTACCAGTACCAGTCCCCGACCGGCGAACAGGTCATCCGTCCTGAACATGCTTTCCTGATGTCGTCCATCCTCTCCGACAATTCCGCCCGTACACCCGTCTTCGGTCCGAATTCGATCATCAACCTGCCCTTCCAGGTGGCGGTCAAGACCGGGACCTCGAACGACTCGCGCGATAACTGGACGCTCGGCTACACCCCAGACCTGGCAGTGGGCGTCTGGGTGGGAAATGCTGACTACACCCCGATGGAAAACACCACCGGTGTGACCGGTGCCGGGCCGATCTGGGCCGAGTTCATGACTTTTGCCATCAACCGCCTGACCGGCGGCAATCCAACGCCATTCGTGCGGCCAGGAGGCATCGAGGAACACACCATCTGCACAGTCTCCGGCACGCAGCCGTCACAGTGGTGCCCCAGCCAGCGCGAGGAGTATTTTGCCGCCGGGCAGCCACCGCTGACCTCTGAGCATGACCTGTGGCATCAGGTGCTGGTGGACACCTGGACAAATCTGGAATCTTCTCCTGAATGTGCTGATTTCACCGACGAGCGCATGACGATCAACGTGACCGAAGATGGAGCGCGCAACTGGATCAGGCAGGATGAACGCGGCCAACAATGGGCGCGCGATATGGGATTCGAGGAAATTTTCTTTATCCCTGACAGGAAGTGCAGCGCCAGTGACCCACGCCCGCGTTTGCAGTTCGCGGGCCTGGTGGATGGCCAAACCATCTCGCAGAATTTGCTGGATATTAGCATCGTGGCCGCTGCCACTGGCGGATTCCGCTCCTGGCGTCTGGAATGGGGCGCGGGTGGCGACCCATCGGGCTGGACCTCGCTGATCAGCGAGATTGACACCGCAGTTCCTGAACCGATCAAAGTCTACACCTGGGATTTGACCGGTATCCCGGACGGACAAGTTACGCTGCGTCTGTACATGCAAGCTGACCGCGACGGCTATGCCGAGAAGAGAATCCGCCTGAACCTGACTCTGCCGACCCCCACGCCGACCCCAACCGAGACACCCACGCCGGCGCCGTCTGTCACTCCTCCACCGCCGCCTACGGATACTCTCCCTCCAATTCCAACGGATACTCTCCCTCCAACTCCAACGGATACTCCCACTCCAACTCCAACGGATACTCCCACTCCAACTCCAACGGATACTCCCACTCTAACTTCAACGTATACTCCCACTCCAACTTCAACGTATACTCCCACCCCAACTTCAACGGATACTCCCACTGCAACTCCAACGTTTACGCCATCAACCTCCGTGGCACCCGCTTAAAATGGTTGATCTTTGGGAATTCCTGTGATAGAGGGAAAGATCTTGTGGTGTTGGGTTCCCTCTGTGACTATAATAGTGAGACAACACCCCAAGATCTTCTTTTCCCCCGCCCCAAAGCGGGGGTCAGGGGGTGGGGATCAACGGGCTTTCAGACTTTGGAAAAGCCCTGCCAGTTGGTGAAGACCTGATTCTATCGTAAGTTTGACGCATAATGGCGGGGCATGTGTGCTGAGCTCTCAAAACTGGAACAGGCTGAGCACGCCGCATGAAAGCCCGACCGCTATACCATTTCCCCCAAGTGGCGGAGAGAAATACTCCCCGGCCGAAGGATGCAACTGAGAACCTGCCGGTGCCTGTTTCCCCAACTGTGGAAGATACCCTCAAGGACAAAGATTAATTTTACCGCGCC
>JADGQD010000028.1 GCA_017882065.1 Anaerolineales bacterium
GATCGCCAATCCGCCCACCAACCTTATAACTAAACGATACTTTTTATTCTTCATTGTTCCTCCATTGGCGAATGGGTACGTATTTATAACACACCAGGATGCAATTGGTAGCGCATGGAAAAAAAGTCCCGACCTAACACCGGGGACTTCGTTTTGTAGTAACGACTTAAGTCGTTACACATTTGAGAAAAGTGTTTCCGCCAGGCTCGACTCCTGCCCAAGAAACTGGGCACGGACCATTTCGTCTTCGGCTGAGGCGGCTTCGCGACATCGTCCCCGAAGGGGAAGCACTCCCGCGCAGTACCCGAAGGGTGAAGGGGGCTACGCCTTCAAATGGGTTGTGCGCGCGGACGGGTAAGAGGTTTTCCCAAAACCGGCATGCGTTTTAGCATATTACCTTATAATATCCATATTCGGATTTTATACGAACCGCCCATAAGCCGTTATACGATCCGCTCAAACGCGTGTTAGCTTGCACCCTGCGCAAAAAGCAGGCTGCAGGAATATGAACAAAAAAACTCTCAACATGATGGATAAATTTCTATGTCTTTAACATTGGGTATTCAAAGATCCTCACTGGCTCAAGCAATTGCGCGATCAGTTTTACAATTGACAGGCTGGCACACCCACGTCATCTCACCTCATACATCTCGCTATGTGTTGATCGGTGCACCGCATACATCAAATTGGGACTTTGTTATCATACTATTGTTGATGACCGTGGAAAGTATTCCAATCCGTTGGATGGGGAAGGATACGCTCTTTCGTTGGCCAATGGGAGTATTCTGGCGTTCATTCGGTGCGATTCCAGTTAACCGGCGGGAGAGAACAAACTTGGTTGATCAAATTGCCGCAAAATTTGATGAATACGATGAATTAATCATCGGCCTTTCCCCGGAAGGAACACGCAATAAAGCCTCCCATTGGCGGACAGGATTTTATTATATTGCGCTCAAGGCGGATGTACCGATCGTGATGGCTTATATTGATTATGAAAAAAAAGTCTGTGGGCTTGGTCCCAGCATAAAACCTACAGGTGATATTCAAGCCGATTTTATGATTATTCGAGATTTCTACTCGGAAATTGTCGGAAAGTACCCACATAAGCAAGGTGAGATTGAGTTATCTGCAAAATGAGGGTTATGTGTTTACCGCAAGCGAACCCCGCCTAGGCGGACACATTCGCTCCGCTCACACCGTCCCGGTGTCCTGCCGGGAGTGCAGGCAGCGGCTCTCCCCTGTGCTTCGCTACGGGGACGCTGCACAGCGCTGTTCGTCCCACCGCTGCCGCAGCCCCCTTCGGAGGTGCTGCGCGAAGCTAAACCATTGGGCGGTGTCCACCCAATCACAGCACTCGTCACCTTCTTGAATTGCGCAGCTTCAAATAGGAGTATCCCATGCCCGACTTAGTCACCCTTTCTTGCCCCTCATGCGGTGGAAAACTCAACATCACAAACGACATCGAACGTTTCGCATGCGGCCATTGTGGCCGCGAGCACGTTGTCAAGCGTGCGGGAGGCATCGTATCTCTCTCGCCGGTTGTTGAGGCCCTGAAGAAAGTTGAGGTAGGTGTCGACAAGACTGCCTCTGAGCTGGCCATCAATCGACTCCAGAGAGAGATTGATGAGCAGCGCTCCCAAAGGACTGCTCTCATTGCGTCTTCCCCTAAGCCCCAGGTGAATGTCGTCTTCCCTTTCCTGATCGTGGCGGGTATCCTGGTCGCGGTCGTCTCCCTCTCCACGAGAAATGCCTGGATTCCGATCTTATGAACAATGCCACATCCTATTCAACCTGGGTAGAAATTGATCTCGATGCAATCCGAAATAATATCCAATGGTTTCTAGAATATAGCGGTGTGCCGGTGATGGCGGTCGTAAAGGCCAATGCCTATGGTCACGGCATGATCCCGGTGGCGCGAGTAGCGCTACAAGCCGGGGCTAGTTGGTGCGGGGTAGCCAGGATCGAAGAAGCATTCGAATTACGCGCCGCTGGTCTGAATAGCCCGATTCTGGTGATGGGCTATACGCCGCCGGATCGGGTGGAGAAAGCTGTCGCCCAAGGAATTTCAATGGCCGTCTGGCATCCCGGCCAGATTGACCTGGCCGCCTCTGCGGCGAAGGCGATCGGCAGTTCAGCCCGGTTACATCTCAAAGTTGACACCGGGATGAGCAGGCTGGGGATCCAGCCAGAAATGGTGCACAGATTAGCTCAAAAATTGGCAGAGACACCCGGCGTGACCTTCGAGGGTCTGTTTACGCACTTTGCTCGCGCCGACGAAGCCGATCCTGCCCCAACCGATGCCCAGGAGCTGCATTTTCAAAATGTAATCGAACAATTGGAGAAAAACGGCCTGCGCCCGTCTGTGGTTCACGCGGCCAATTCGGCCGCAAGCCTGACGCGTCCCAGCGCGCACTTCGACCTGATGCGGGTCGGGATTGCCATGTACGGCCTGCACCCCTCCGATGAATGCTCGCTGCCGGGGGCGGTCCATGCAGCGTTGACCTGGAAAGCCGTGTTGAGCCAGGTCAAAATGCTGCCTCCGGGCCGAGGGGTCAGCTATGGGCACATTTACACGACCCGCAGCCAGGAACAGATTGCCACGGTCCCGGTTGGATACGCGGATGGATTCCGCCGTACCCTGGGAAACCAGGTGCTTGTCGCGGGGAAGCGGGTACCGGTCGTCGGACGCGTGAGCATGGACCAGATTATGATACAGCTGGACGAGGTTCCAGGAGCCAGGACCGGGGACGAAGTGGTGCTGATCGGGCAGCAGGGCGAGGCTCGCATGACCGCCGAAGACGTGGCCAAGATTTGGGGGACGATCAACTACGAAGTAACCTGCGCCATCAGCGCGAGGGTGCCGCGCGTTTATTTGCATGAAACAGCTTGGGTCACCCACCCAGATAGGCAACTTTGACACTCGGTTTATCCATCAAATCCTTTGCCATTCCCGCAATGGTGATGCGGCCGGTTTCGAGCACATAACCACTGTGCGCCAGTTTCAGGGCTTGGCGGGCATTCTGCTCGACCAGCAGGATCGTCGTTCCGGTGGCATTGATCTCGCGCAAAGTCTGGAAGATCTCTCGCACCAGCACGGGCGCCAGCCCCATCGAAGGCTCATCTACCAGCATACGTCGGCCGGCTGGTATTGCTGAAAAAGGGGGGAGTTCTCGGGAATCGCCTGCGTAGTATATCAAAAGCGCCGAGGCAACCAGAGCCTCCGCGCTTTTGATATGTTCATCTTTCAAGAATATGCACCAGAGATTAATTTGCGCCCAGGTATGATTTCTGTACCATGGGGTCTTCTTTCAACTTTGCTGATGTATCGTGAAGGATGATCTCGCCGGTCTGGAGCACGTATCCGCGGTGAGCGATCGAGAGCGCCATACGGGCATTTTGCTCCACGAGCAGAATGGTCGTGCCCTGTTTATTCAATTCGACGATGGTCTCGAAGATCTGTCCCACCAGGATCGGGGACAGACCCATGGAGGGTTCATCCAGCAGCATGATGCGTGGGTGGGCCATCATGGCGCGCCCGATCGCCAGCATCTGTTGTTCCCCGCCGGAGAGGGTACCGCCTTTTTGATTGATGCGTTCCTTCAGGCGCGGGAAAAGCTTGAAGACCCATTCAAAATCCTGCGCAATCCCGGCTTTATCCTTGCGGGTGTAGGCGCCCATCTCCAGGTTTTCCTGGACAGTCATGCGCGGAAAGATCATGCGGCCTTCAGGGCTTTGTGAAATCCCTCGTTCGACAATCTTGTGTGAAGGAAGTTTCTCAAGCGCTTCACCTTCGAGCAGAATGGTACCCTTTTTAGGGCGAAGAATTCCATGAATGGTGCGCAGCATGGTGCTTTTACCCGCGCCGTTAGAGCCAATCACGGTGACGATCTCGCCTTCGGCGACCGTCATGGAAACGCCTTTCAGCGCATGGATGTTGCCATAATAAGTGTGGACTTCAATTAGTTCGAGCATTTTATTTTTCCGCACTTCCTTTTCCGAGGTAGGCTTCGATCACCAATGGATTCTTCTGCACTTCGGCGGGTGTGCCTTCGGCAATTTTCTCGCCATGGTCCAACACGGTTATCCGGTCCGAGATGCCCATGACCACACTCATATTATGCTCAATGAGCAGGATGGTCAAGTCCAGTTCGGAACGCAGGCGGTGAATGAAGGCTGTCAGATCAGCGGTTTCATTGGGGTTCATGCCCGCAGTGGGTTCATCGAGCAGCAGGAATTTCGGTTCGGCGCCCAGGGCGCGAGCAATTTCCAGACGGCGCTGCAAACCATAGGGGAGGTTTTTTGCAAAGACCTCCGCGTCTGTCCGCTTCAGGCCAACGAATTCCAACATATCCAGGGCTTTAGCCCTTGCGTTGGCCTCTTCTTTCAGCATGCCAGGAGTGTGAAGAATCTGGTGGATGAAGTTGGATTTTAGACGGCAATGCTCGCCGACCAGTACATTGTCAACCGAGGACATGTTTCCGAAAAGGCGAATGTTTTGGAAGGTACGCGCAATCCCCAACGCGGTGATCTTGAAGACCTTCATGCCGGTCAGCTCAGTGTTCTCAAAGTACATTTCACCTTCGGTGGGTAAATAGATTCCGGTGATCATATTGAAGAAAGTGGTTTTGCCTGCGCCGTTGGGGCCGATCAATCCGGCGATCATCCCTCTCTGGACCACGAAGTCCACATTACCGACGGCAGTCAACCCGCCAAAGCGTTTTGTGATTTGTCTGGCTTCAAAGAATTCCATGGCGGCTCTCCTTAATTTTTGACCGCTTTTTCAACGGCGCTGGTTTCTTCATCGGCGTGCAATTCGGCACGAATTTGGGCGCTGGGTATAATACCCTCCGGGCGGAGCGCCATCATGATCACCAGCGTCAACCCAAAGAGCAGGTAGCGATAGAGGATGGGGTTGGCGTTTTGTGCAACGACCGCCTGCAAAGTGTGGTTGGAGGCCAGCGCAGGCAGTATCGTGTGATCCATCAGGCCTTTGAGCAGGTCTTTAAGGGCTGGCAGGAACAACCGGTCAGCCCCCATGATAATGATACCACCCAGGATCACGCCATTGATGTTGCCCATGCCGCCGAGGACCACGATGCACAAGACGATGATCGAGGTGCTGAATTCGAACACGCTGGGGAAGATGCCGCGAATGTAGGCAGCGTAGAACGCGCCGGCGAATCCTGAGAATGCAGCGCCCAAGGCAAAAGCCGTCAGTTTGGTGTGCACCGGGTCAATGCCCATCTGCACAGCGGCATCTTGGTCTTCGCGACACGCCATCCATGCCCGGCCCAGCCGTCCATCGCGCAGGCGGCGGATGAGGAAGACCGAGAGCAGGATGAGGAGGATGATCAGAAAGTACCAGGGGATCGGGTTGTTGGACTGGAACTCGCCGATGAACGGCAGATACGGGCGGCCGATCGGGTTGATGCCTTTCTCGCCTGCAGTCAGGTCCAGATTGTCAATAATTGTGATGCACTTCGTCGCGGCGCTGGAGTTGAACAGGCGCATGATGCCAGGTATGATCCAGCAGGTGAGCGGCTCTTTGATGGTAACATTGGTCAGATTGCGGAAAATGATAGGCATCATTTCGCCGCAGCCTAGGGTGACGATCGCCAGGTAGTCGCCGCGCAGGCGAAGGGTAGGGGTACCCAGGATGAGACCCCAGAGGGCTGCCATGCCCAGCGCGATCCAGATCACCAGCCAGAAGTTCATGAAGATATGGTGCTGGGGCGAGGAGAGGATGCCAGTAGTGTACGCACCAATGGCAAAGAAAGCCGCGTACCCAAAGTCTAACAGGCCGGCGAAACCGACCACAATATTCAATCCCAAGCCGAGGATCACGAAGATCAGCGCAAAGATGATTTGTCCCGACCAGTGCAAACCCGTTATGCGGTCGATGAAGGGGAACGCGATGACCAGCACGACCATGAGGATCAACTTGCCAAGCCGTTCCTGACGGTCAGGAAGACCATGCAGAGCGGCGGTCAGGGCTGTAAAGAGGATCATGCCTAATCCACCAATCAGGTTCGCAGGAATGACAATATACAGTTCGCTGGGAAATTGACCCCCAGCCGGCGCAACCACATAATTTTGGAAAAGGCTTACAGCGATGAAAACGACGGCAGCAATCCCGGCAGTCGAGAGGGATTGCAAGGCCAACTTTCTCGGCCCGTCTTTCTTGTTCACCCGGCCGCCGATGGAAAGCCCCATGAAGACGCCAATCAGGATGCCCAGGACGGTGACAGACCAGCCACCGAACAAGAAGACGACCACGCCTCCCAGGAGACCCATAGTGAGAGCAAGTTTGATTTCCGCTTTCATATCTACCTCAGGCTTTCTCGCCTACCTGCTCACCCAGCAAACCTGTTGGGCGGAAAATCAGGATCAGAACCAAGACGGCAAATACCCAGAGATTTGTCCAGCGGGCGTCCATGTAACCGTCGCTGAAGGCTGCCAGCAGGCCAATCAGGAAGCCTCCCAGCATGGCGCCAGTGATGTTGCCAATGCCGCCCAGCACAGCTGCAGTGAACGCTTGAATTCCAACGCGGAAGCCCATGAACCACCAGGCGGTGTTGTTGTACAGGCCGGCCATCAAACCGGCCGCTCCGGCCAGGCCTCCGCCGATCAGAAAGGTGATGGAGATCACGCGGTCAATATTAATCCCCATCATCTTGGCGGCATCGCGGTTCTGGGCGGTGGCGCGCATTGCCTTGCCCAGGCGGGTATTTTGGATGAAGAATCGCAGACCGATCATTAATATACTAGCCAGTACAATGACGAGCAGGTCTTTAATCGTGAAGCGCAAACCGAGTCCCGTGCTGGCCAGCAAATTCGGATCCAAATTAAGGCTGATCATTATCTTGCTCAATAAATCAGGAAATGATTTTTGAGCGCCGCCCCCGGTCGTCCCAAAGGAGGGGACGAGCCAGGACTGTGCAGCCCAGATCAGACCGATATTCTCAACAATAAACGACATACCGATCGCTGAGATCAGGGCCGCCAGGCGGGGAGCATTGCGCAGACGACGATAGGCGAGTCGTTCGATGGCCACATTCAGCGAGGCGCAGACAATCATAGCTACGACCAGGGCAGCTACGATACCCAGGACGAGATGGACGGGATTATTGGTCGTAAGGGCACCGGTCACCGAGAGTGTTGAGAGAGCTGTGAAAACCCCGATCATGTAAACATCACCGTGGGCAAAGTTTATTAATTCGATGATGCCGTACACCATGGTGTACCCCAGCGCGATAATGGCGACGATCGCTCCGTTGGCCAGGCCTATAATCAGAAATTGCACCAGCATTTTAGGGCTTTCCTGGATTCTCCCCACGATGATCGGGAAATCCAGGCCGGCGATCGGACCGAGCAGGAAGACCAGGTAGATCACCAGGATGGCGATAATTGGACGCATGAACCGGCGAAAAAAGGATTTCATTGGGAAGGTGCCTCCATATCAAATCAAAGAATAAGTCTGCGTGAAAACTTATTATGAGTGTGCGTTTCGTCCTTGCGGATATAGAGAAAAGGGGGGCAGCGTAACACTGCCCCCCACTGGGAACTGACAGAACTTATGGCAGGAAGCTGCCAAATTCTACGAACTGGCCGCCTGTCACCTTACCAACCACGTACCACAGCAGGGTGATGTCGCCGTTCGCGTCGAACGACCATTTACCCAGCGCGCCATCGTAGTCCTTGATGGCGAAGACGGCATCGCGAACCGCTTGGCGGTTGGTGGGATCGCCACCGGCGGCGCAAACGTCCTCAATCGCCTTCAGGGCCGCGCCCATGGTGTCGAAACCCAGGACAGCGTAAGGTTCCTTGGTCGCCCCCCCGAATCTAGCAGTGTAGTCTGCCAGGAACTTCTTACCCACCTCGCCCAGGTCCTTGAACGCCAGGCCGGGGGCGGAAGCGTACACGCCCTCTGCCACATCAGCGCCAGCGCCTTCGATCAGGGCGCCGGTGTAAATGGCATCGGGGCCAATGAACTTGACGGTCTCGTTATCGCCCATGATGGCAACCTTGTCTTTCAGCACCTGCGCGACATTGTTGTCAACAACCGCACCAATGAAGATCGCATCCGGCGGGCCGCCGGCGTTGCTGGTGGAGATCTTGGTCATCAGGGCTTTGTAGTCGGCAGCCTTGGTGTCGTAACCTTCCTGCGCGATCACGGTGATACCAACCTTGGTAGCGTTCTGATGGACCGAGTCGGCAACACCTTTACCGTACAATTCATTGTCATCCACGATGTACACAGTCTTAATGCCCAAGGAAACCATCAGGTTGGCATCTACAGAACCCTGGTAGTCGTCGGTGGCGGCCACGCGGGCGTAGTTGCGTATGCCGGACGGATAGTACTTATCCGGCTCATCCGGATCAGTCAGGCCGGCGGCAGCATGGGTCAGGCCAGGATAGGTATTGGCTGGCGAGATCATCACCAGCGGCCCAGCCTGGTTCAGGATCGGGATCGAGAGCTTGGCAGCGCCCGAGTTATATGTGCCGAGGTAGGCAATGATGGTCGGATCGGCAGCAGCCTTGTTGGCGTTCTCGGTCTCGACGGCCGGATCCCACTTGCCGAGGGCGGCTGAGGCATCGTCCCAGGCTTCATAAACGACATTGTACTTCCCACCGCAGGCCTTGCCACCGGCTTGCTCCAGGCGGAGTATTTCGGCATTGACAATCGCCTGGCTTATGACCAGGTTAGCGCCGGTCATAGGCAGGCTGGAGACGATCTTGAGGGTTTTAGCAGTTGTTCCTGCACCACCGCAGGCCGCGAGCAGCATGCTGGCGATTACCAGCACTGAAAACGTAACGAACAAACGCTTAGACATACTTCTTCCTCCTCTGAACTTGTGAGTGTTTGTAGATACCCTTACAGGGTGTTGGCTTACGGGCTGACAATGCTCTCTGTTGTCTGGCATCACCTCCTTTGGTGAGGGTGGTTTCGTACAGATGCACAAAGCCGGAATAAGAACTCACTCCTGACCATTCTTGGCCAGAAAAATTAACAGATGAGTTTTATCACAAAACCGGGGAAGAATTAAGGATGCAACGAAACGCATAATATATTTTTATGCTTTCTTCTAGCCACTTGACATTTTAATAATTTAAAGGTTGCTCAGCAGGCAAAATCAAGTAAATTTGTTTTTATGACAAAACTCATTTCTCGCAGATGCCCAATGCCGATCAACCTACTTTATTATACTTGGATACAACGAATTTGTGAACTGCGACCAGGTCAAAGAATTGCGCAGGTGCGCAACTTCGTCTGGCTGTTGATTGGAATCTACCAAAGCCGCTCGGTGCATTTCCCGAAGGACATCGGGACGATGTGAGCAAGATTGCTGGGAAGATCCCCGGCTCGGCGAAGTTGTTGAGTATCACCCGACGATTGAACCGCTTCCTGGACAATCCAGCCATTCGTGTCCGGGAATGGTATGAGCCAATAGCGCACCAATGGTTGCAGGCTCAGTGCCATTGTCTGAGAGAGATCCGTCTGATCGTGGATGGTACGAAAGTTGGCTTGGACATCAGTTGCTCATAGTCAGCCTGGCTTATCGGAAACGCGCCATCCCGATTGCCTGGACCTGGGTCAAGCATGTACGTGGTCATAGCAGCGTGCTCAAACAATTGGCCTTGCTGAACTATATCAGGACGCTTTTGCCAGAAGGTGCGGCTGTTTTTTTGGTTGGTGACTGCGAATTTGGCTCTGTAGAAGTCCTCAAATGGCTGGATCAATGGCATTGGTTCTATGTTTTGCGCCAAAAATCCGAACCCTGCGTTTAGCTGAAGCAGTACAACGAGTGGAAACCGTTCAGCAGTTTCATCCGCAAACCTGGTCAAAGCCTTTGGCTGGGTTATGGATACCTAACCGCTAAGGAAATCTACCCGACCAACTTGTTGATCCACTGGCCATCCGGCGAAGAAGAACCCTGGTGCCTGGCAACTAACCTGCCCGATCGTTAAATGGCCTTGCGCTACTATCGGCGCAGGATGCGGATCGAAGAAATGTTCGGCGACTTCAAATGGTAGCTCAGAGAGCTACCCCAAAAAGCACGGCTTCGATTTGGAAAGCACCATGTTGCATACCTTCTTGCGGCTGTCTCGCCTGACACTCGCTGTCGCTTGTCTGTATGTTTGGTTGGTCTCTGTCGCTGGACGTACTATCCATGAAGGTTTACGTCCTTTGGTGTATCGCACAGACCGTCGTGATTTGAGCATATTTCAAATCGGCTTACGCTTTATCCAAGGAGGTTGACAAATGCCCTTCCTGCTCACATTTCACTTTGTACCGACCTTTGACAGCAAACTGTCAGGAGGCTAGTCAACTAATAGACATTAGAATTTACGCGACCACTCTTTGGGCCAGCGCTCGATCACAACCTTGGTCTGCGTAAAGAACTCAATGGCGTGTTTCCCCTGGCCGTGCAGGTCTCCAAAGAAACTGTTCTTCCAGCCGCTGAACGGGAAGAACGCCATCGGGGCGGCCACGCCAATGTTGATGCCGATATTGCCCGCGTCCGCCTCGTTGCGGAACTTGCGTGCCGCCGAGCCGTCGTGGGTGAAGATCGAACCCATGTTGCCATACGTGCCGTCGTTCAGGATCTTGATCGCCTCTTCCACCGTCTTGCAATGCATGATTCCCAGCACCGGGCCGAAGACCTCAGTGGTGGCGATGATGCCGCCGACCGGGGTATCGGTCAGGATGGTCGGTTTGATGAAATTGCCCTTCTCGTATCCGGGGATGACCGCGTTACGGCCGTCCACCAGCATCTCGGCACCTTCGTTTAGACCCTGCTGGATCAGGTCCTCGATGCGCTTTTTGTCTTCCGGGGTGATCACCGGTCCCATCTGGACCTCAGGCTTGATCCCGTACCCCGTGACTCTCTTCGAGGCTGCTTCGGCGAAGGCCGGGATAAAGACTTTGTCCGCCTCGCCGATCATAATGGCGGTGGAAGCCGCCAGGCAACGCTGACCGGAGCACCCGAAGGCGCTGTCCATCATAATGTTGGTGGTTGTACCAATGTCCGCATCCGGCAGGATCAGCACCGGGTTCTTGGCCCCACCCGCCGCTGAGACACGCTTGCCATTCGTCGTTCCGCGGCTGTAAACATGTTTGGCAACCTCGGTCGAACCGACGAAACTGATTGACTTGATCAGCGGGTGGTCAAGCATGCCATTTACAATCCCCGAACCGCCATGCACCATATTGACCACGCCCGCCGGGAAGCCGGCTTCTTCCATCACGCGGAACAGCTTGTCCATGGTAATGGGCACCCGGCTGGACGGTTTGATGACGACGGTATTTCCGGTAGCGACTGCATAGGGGATGAACCAGAAGGCAATCATGGCCGGGAAGTTGGAGGGTGAGATGATGCCCGTCACGCCCAGCGGCTGGCGTATCATCATTTCGTCAATGCCGGGGGCGATGTCTTCGACCACATCGCCCATCATCAGGGTCGGGGTCCCGCAGGCCACCTCTACGTTCTCGATTGTCCGGCGCATCTCGCCGCGCGACTCGTCAAGTATCTTGCCGTGCTCGAGGGTGATACAGTGGGCCAGGTCCTCAAAATTGGCTTCCAGTAGTTCCTTGAGCTTAAAGAGGTATTGGATACGCTTCGTGACCGGCACCCTGCGCCAATCCTGAAAGGCTTTGTGGGCCAGCTGGACGGCCTCATCCAGTTCGGCCGTCGAGGAGATGGGTACTTTCGCCAGGATTTCAGCTGTTGCCGGGTTCGGTACTTCCCGGAATTTCCCGGTCGTAGACGCCACCCATTTCCCGTTGATGTAGTTCTGTAATACCTGTTCGCTCATCTGTTGTTCTCCTGTTTTAATCATGATCGGCTGCAGCATAAAAGAAACTGCCGCTATGCGACAACTTTGTCGGCTACTTCCAATGCCTTTTCGACAATCGCCAGGCCTTCGTTCAACTGTTCTTTTGTAATACAAAGGGGTGGAACGACAAAAACCATGCTCCCCATGTTGTTCGCCATAATAAAGGTGAATAGGCCGTTGTCCCGCAGCACCTTGCCCACTTCGGCCATCTTTGCCGCCGGGAGGATTTCCTTCGTCTCGCGGTTGGCGACCAGTTCTATTGCCGAGAACAGGCCGATGTAGCGCACATCGCCCACCGAGGGATGTCGGGCTTTGACGCCTTCGAGCGCCTCACCGAGATGCTTGCCTACCGTGACCGCATTTTCGATAAGATGGTCTTCTTCGTATACCGCAATAGTTGCCAGAGCCGCGGCGCAGGCCAGGGCGTGACCGTTATACGTGAGACCGGCGCAGAGGTACTTGTCGTCAAAGAATTTGGCAATCGGCTCCGAGACAATCACCGCGCCGAGCGGCACGTAGCCGCTGGTGATGCCCTTGGCGGTTGTAATGATGTCCGGCGTGACATCCCAGTTATCCACCGCGAACCATTTCCCGGTCCGGCCCCAGCCGCTCATCACTTCGTCAGAAATAAGCAGGATGCCATACTTTTCGCAAATTTCGCGGACGCGCGGCCAGTAGTCATCCGGCGGGATAATCAACCCGTTCGAACCAACCACGCCCTCCATGATGACGGCCGCGATCTTATCGGGACCCTCGTATCGGATTATTTCTTCGAGATGAGAGATGCACTCCCGTTTGCAGGATTCCGGCTTCTGCCCAAACGGACAGCGGTAGCAGAACGGGTCAAGGAAGTGCACCGCGCCCGGCATGGCTGGTTCCACGGCTAGGCGGCGATAGTCACCGGTGAGGGCAATCGAGCCGTGCGTGGCGCCATGGTAGGAGCGGTAGCGCGCCAGGATTTTATGCCGCCCGGTGTAGAAACGGGCAATCTTGATGGCATTCTCGTTGGCTTCCGCACCGCCAAGCGTGAAGAAAGTTTTCTTGAGATTTCCAGGCGTGACTTCGGCCAACTTCTTGCCCAGCAATCCGCGCACATCGGTGGCATTGCCGGGATGCACAAAGCACAACTTTGCAGCCTGTTCCTGAATGGCCTTGACCACCTTCGGGTGCTGGTGGCCGATATTCGTGTTCATCAATTGTGACGAGAAATCAAGATAGCGTTTCCCGTTGGTATCCCAGAAGTAAACCCCCTCTGCCCTTTCCACCGGGATCGGCCTGACCTGTCCCTGCACGGACCAGGAGAAGAAAGTGTACTCACGGTTCATGTCCACAATTTCTTTTCCAGAAAGGCTAGTCATATTATCCTCTTCCTATGATATGTGATTGGGTGCACCAGCCTGCTACCTTGACAAATTGCGGGTTTCTGGCATCCTGATGGCTGGCTCAGGAAGGCTTGCGCTGGCTCTCCTTGCGGCTCGACCGCTACAAAAGCTTGCGCGCCTCGCTTCCGTGGGTACTTCTAACTCGAAACTTGTCCTGTTGCTCCTAGATTCATTAACTTAATTATACACCGTTAAGGCCGCCCATTCAACCATCCTATCCCAGCTTGACCCTTACATCCACCGCCACCGCCCCCTGACCGGGAGCCAGGGCGTGCAAGGGATTGATCTCGATCTCGGAAATTTCCGGGAGATCAAAAGCCAACTGCGCCAGGCGCTGGATTATCTCTTTCACCGCCCCGGCATCCGCGGGAGGGATGCTGCGGAAACCGGCCAGTTTGCGCCCGGCCCAGGTGCGCTCCAGCATCCACTCTGCATCAGACGGAAGCAGCGGGGCCAGGGAAAAAGCCACGTCTTTCAAGCCTTCCACTTCCACGCCGCCGGAGCCGAACATCATCAACGGGCCGAACTGCGGGTCACGTCTCGCGCCGATGATCACTTCCTGCCCGCTGACTAACATGCGCTGCACCTGAACGCCTTCGAGGCGGGCCTCCGGTTTTGCGAGGCGGGCGCCTCCGGTCACGCTGCGGAAACCGAGGCGGGCTTCTTCGGCAGTCTGAATGTTCAGCAAAACGCCGCCCACGTCGGATTTGTGGGGGATGTCTGGCGAGGCGATTTTCAGCACGACCGGGAAGCCCAGTTGCGTGGCGATTTCGGCGGCTTCGGTCTCCGTCTGGGCCAGCTTGACTGGAGCGGTCGGGATGCCGTAGGCGGCCATTAAACGGTCCGCAGCCTCGGGGTTCAGGAAAGAGTCGGGCCGGGCTTCCGTCAGGGCAGCTTTTGCAGCTTGGGGGTCAATGTTCTTCCAGGTGCGCGGACTCTCCTCCGCTTTCCCCAAAAACTCCGCCCGTTTGACCAGGGCAGCCAGGGCGGAGACGGCCCGTTCCGCGAAACGATATTCGGGTATGCGGGCCAGACGGAAAAGCTCGGCGGCCTTGTAAATCGTCTTCCCTCCCATCAACGCCACAACGACTGGCTTGGAGGAAGCCTGGATCAGCGGGATCATCGCCTCGGCATCCATCTCGGCGGTATCAACGGGCGGCGGCGGGACGATGACGAGCACACCGTCCACGCCCGGGTCGCCCAGCAGGAAGCGCAAAGAACTTGCGTACATTTCGCTTGTGGCACCGCCCAGTATATCCACCGGGTTGTGCAAACTGGCGGCGGAGGGCAGCAGGGCGGCCAGACCGGCAAGGGTTTCGGGCGTGAATTCGGCCAGCGTCAGGCGGTTGGCTTCGAGCGCATCCGACGCAATCACACCCGGCCCGCCCGCGTTGGTCAGGATGGCGATCCGGCGGCCGCGCGGCAACGGGCAGGCTGCCAGTGCCACTGCCCAGTCGAACATTTCTTCGATGGTCCCGGCCTGCAGGACACCCGCCCGGCGGAAGGCGGCCTCGTAGGCGGACTCCGCACCCGCCAGCGCTCCCGTATGCGAAGCGGCTGCGCGTTGTCCGCTGAGGGACCTGCCCACCTTCATGGCAACCAGCGGCTTGCGGCGAACAGCCTTTGCCGCCTCTTCCACAAAGCGCCGCCCATCACGGATGCTTTCAATGTAAAACGTGATGGCACGCGTATTTTCGTCCTCCACTACGCCAGGGAGCATGTCCGTTTCGGTAATATCCGCCTGATTGCCCAGGCTGAGCAGCCGCGAGAAGCCAAATCCCTGCTCCCGCGCCCAGTCAATGATCAGGCCGCA
>JADGQD010000145.1 GCA_017882065.1 Anaerolineales bacterium
TCCCCAGCCTGCCTGGGAGGAGCCGCCATTCAACCAGGTAATTGCCCGGTGCAGTTCGCCCGTCGAGCGGAGCATCAGGTAGGTCGTCAGGGCAGTGGCAAATGAACCGAAGGCCACACCTGCCAGGATGAGGTTCGTTGTTGGGACGGTCTTGCCGACGCGCGCCAGGGCATACACCAGGAAAACAGTCAGCAGTGCGCCGATGAATGCCGCCGCCGGGACGGCCATCAAACCCCAGAACGAGTACGGCCATTTAACGCTCATCGCCAGCACCGCACCGAGACCCGCCCCGGAGGCCACCCCAATCAGATAAGGGTCGGCCAGCGGGTTGCGGAACAGACCCTGATAAGCCGCGCCGGATCCGCCCAGCGCCGCGCCGGTCAGCAGGACCAACGCCGTGCGCGGCAGACGGATATCTGTCAGGATAAACGCAAAGGTTTTTAGTGGCTCGGAGAAGGTTGCCCTATTTAACCAGCCGATGAGGATGCGACCCAGGTCGGCAGGCGGGATAAATACCGAGCCAATCGCGATGGAGAGAACCACCGTTAGGAACAAGAAGAGCAGGGTGTAGAGATAAGGACGGATTTTCATGTAATTGGTAAGGGCACGATACATCGTTCCCGAAGGGAATATCGTGCCCTTACGATTTATCTGAACACACCCGGATGCAGCAGTTTCGCCATTGCTTCCAGCCCGTCCACCAGGCGCGGACCGGGACGACTGACCAGGTTATCGTCGATCGGGAACACCTGTCCGGTCTGGATGGCGGTCAGCGTTCCCCAGCCGGGGCGCTGGGCTACCTTCTCAGGCGTCTCGCCGTAAGCCGCATCTCCCAGGATAATGATGACAGGATTGGCAACCACCAATTGTTCCAGGCTGATTTGTGCCCATTGACCCTGTAATTCGGCGCCTATGTTTATGCCCCCTGCACGGGCGATGAGCAGATCGACGAATGAGCCGGGACCGGCGGTGAAAGGCTTGGTCGGTTCGGTGGCGTCCAACTCGTAGTAGACGGTCGGGACGTAGGAAAGTGGCAGGATTTTTTCGTCCACCGCAGCAACGCGTACCTTGAATGACTCTACCAATGCAGCGGTTTCGGATTCGTGACCGGTCAGTCTGGCGACTGTCTCAAGATTGGTATACATTTCTTCCAACGTGGTCGGGTTGGGGAGAAAGTAGACCGTCAGCCCTAACTGCTCCAGCGAAGCGACCAGTTCGGGCGTGTTGATGCCGCCAGCCAAAACCAGATCCGGATGGAGGGCGACAATGGCCTCCAGATTGAAACCGCTATAGCCGCCGATGGTAGGCAAGACCAGCGCCTCAGCCGGGTAATCGGAAGTCTCATCGCGACCCACCACCTGTGCGCCTGCGCCAATTGCGAACAGGATTTCCGTGTTGGCTGGAGCCAGCGAGACCACGCGCTGGGCTGGACCGGAGAGGGTGACCGTGCGGTTCAGGCCATCGGCCAGGGTGATGGAGCTGGTAGCAGGGACTGCGCTGGCGGGTGGCTCTGTCGAAACGGCGGCTGGTGTCGAGTTCCTGGCCGGGCCGCAAGCGGTGAGCAGGGGTACGATCAAAAGCGGAAAAAGCAATTTGCGAAACATTCCATTCTCCTATAATATAGCGTCGTCATAACGACTTACCCTTTCAGTATGCATGGCGAAGTCGTACCTACCCCAAACAAAATCCCCTGTGCGAAGACAGGGGAGGGGGGAAGAGGCAATCCGTTTAGCCGTTCCCACCTCCTTTCCACGAGAGAGTGTAGAACCGGCCAGAGCGGGCGGCCTGACTTGTTAGCGTACCTGCTAACTCACAGTTGCGGGACAGCGCCGGACTCGCACCGGCTTCGCCATTGGGCCTTCCCATCCGGGGGAAGAGGCACCCTGACCGATATTCAATTGTAGGGGTATTGTATGCGCGGGCGGGTATTTCGTCAATGAAAAACCTTGTCTTTATCTTCCACAACCTGTAAAATCATATCGAGGGTGGCCCTTATGGAAACTGCCAACCAGCAAACCCAAAGCAAGTTTATCAGGCTCACCGCGTGGCTGCCGCTGCTCTGGTTGTCGCTGGCATTCATCGCAGGCATCCTGGTTGCAAAGCAGATTCCCCTTTCCCGGAACCTCTGGCTTGTTCTGGCCGGCATTGCCCTGCTCAGCGCGCTCCTCCTCCGTATCCTCTCTTTACGTCTCAACTTTAAGCCTTTCAAGCTCCCGCCTTCCACCCTGTTTCTCACTTTTCTTGCACTCACTGTTTTCTTCCTCGGCGCGGCCCGTTACTATTTCACCCTTCCTTATGTTGATGCTCATTACATTGCCTGGTACAACGACCGGGAGTACGAGCTGCTGGTTACCGGCACGCTGACCGACCCGCCCGATGAACGCGACACCTACACCAATTTGCGCGTGAACGTGACCGGCATAGATACCGGCGATGAAACCCTGCCCCGTGCTGGAACCGGGACTACCCTGCCGGTCCATGGCCTGATCCTCGCCCGCCTCCTGCCCGGCAGCGACTGGCACTACGGTGATGTGGTCCGCCTGCGTGGGCATTTGAAAACGCCGCCTGAAAACGAGGACTTCTCCTACCAGGACTACCTGGCGCGTCAGGGCATCCTTGCCTACATGCCGGATGCTTCTGCCACGCGCCTGCCCTTCACCGGCGGGAACCCCATCCTGCGGCTGGTTTACGCTTTCAAAGAACATGCCATTGACCACGTCTACCGCATCTTCCCGGACCCGGAAGCCTCGCTCCTGGCAGGCATCCTGCTCGGAAACGATAACGGTCTTCCCGCCACTCTCCAGCAGGCCTACAAAAACACCGGCACGGCCCACATCATTGCCATCTCCGGCTTCAACATCGCTATCATAGCCAGCCTGTTCGTGACCCTCTTCAGCCGCCTGCTCGGACCGCGCCGCGGGGCTGTCACCGCCGTTCTCGGCATTGCCGCCTACACAATCCTGGTGGGAGCCAGCGCCTCAGTTCTACGCGCCGCCTTCATGGGGGGGCTGGCGATTTTAGCCCGGCAGTTGGGCCGCCGCCAGAACGGTCTTAACTCCCTAGCCATAATCGCCGCGGGCATGGCCGCCATAAACCCGCAGTTTCTTTGGGACGCCGGTTTCCAGCTCTCTTTCGGCGCCACCCTCGGCCTGATCCTCTACGCCCAGCCCTTCCAGGACTGGTTCACCGGTCTGTTGGCCCGCCGCTTTTCCAACGAAACTGCCCGGAAGATTTCCGTCCCGGTCAGCATATTCATGCTCTTCACCCTGGCCGCCCAACTGACCACCCTGCCCATCATGGCCTACCAGTTCGGGCGCATCTCGCTGGTTTCGGTGATCGCCAATCCCTTTGTCCTGCCGGTCCAACCGGCGCTGATGGTCCTGTCCGGGCTGGCTGTCCTGCTCAGTTTTATCTACCTGCCGCTCGGACAGGTGGCCGGTTGGGTTGCCTGGCCGTTCGCAGCCTATACCAACCGGGCGGTGGAATTTTTTAACCGCTTCCCGCACGGTGTCATCGTGTTGGGAGACTTTTCCTTTCTGTTCGTCGTCTTGTTTTATTTAATATTGCTTTCCCTGACCTTTGCCGGGCCGCGCGTTAAACAGACCTTGCGCAATGCCCTTACCCCTTCCGTTATCGTCACTGCCCTGGGCATTTCTGTCTACCTGATCTGGTCTGCCGCCTTCTTCGCTCCGGATGGACGCCTGCACCTGACCTTCCTCGACGTGGGTTCCGCCGACGCCATCCTGATCCAAACGCCCTCCGGACGGTCCATCCTGGTGGACGGCGGGCCCAGCCCATCGAAACTCGCCAGCGCGCTCGGACGCCGCCTGCCCTCCTTTGACCGACACATTGACTGGCTGGTGATCGCTTCGCCGCAGCAACAGCAGGTGGCCGCCCTACCGCGCATCCTCGACCGCTTCCCGACGGAGAACGTCCTGTGGGCGGGGAACCTGGACGCCTCCTATTCCGCCGGAGAGCTGGAGCGCTGGCTGGCCGATCACGAGACGCCGGTCACGCATGCAACCCCCGGCGCCGTGCTGGACCTGGGCGAGGGGGCCAGGCTGGAGGTGCGCAGTGTGTCGCCGCGCGGGGCGGTACTGCTGGTGGAATGGCAGGGGTTCCGGGCGCTGCTGCCGGTCGGCATGAATTTTGACACCTTCGAAGAATTGGATCATGGTAAGAATGTCGGCCCGGTGACGGCGCTCCTGCTGGCCGATTCGGGCTACGCCCCGGTCAACCCGCCGGAGTGGATCGCGGCCCTGCGCCCGCAGGTGGTAATCTTGAGCGTCACAGCCGGTGACCCAGACGGCCTGCCCGATCAATCGGTGCTCGACAGCCTGACAGGCTCCACCCTCCTGCGCACCGACCGGAATGGCTGGATCACGATCTCGACGGATGGGGTGGGGATGTGGTTGGAGGTGGAAAGCAAGTGATTTCTTATGCTTCATTCCCTTTCCAACAAATCCATGTACGCGCCCTCGAGCAGGTCTTCTTCCCGCACCCCCAGCCGGGTCATCAGATCCCGGGCGATGGTCTGGCCTTCGGCGTCGGACTGCTCCGGGCGCAGCACCACTTCCAATTCCATGAATTCTCCCAGTTCCTCCACCTCGTCCAGGTGGAGGCGGGTTTGACCCACCAGGTAGAGGTAACGCGTCTTGCGCACAACCCCGCGCACGCCCAGGGCGGCGGTCAGGGCGGCTTTAAGCGCAGACGGCTCCGAGGTTCCGGCCAGAATGTACTCGGAGCGTTTGGGGCCGGAGGCATCTGTCCGTTCGTAGTAGACCAGTTGACCACGCTCCGGCGCAAGTTGGCGCAGTTTCAAGCGCCCCCTGGCGGTAAGGAAAAACGTATCTTCCTGCGGGATAACCTGGACGGGGGTATCGCTGAGGGCTTCTGCGCGGCGGCGCAGGTCGGCGAAATTGCGGGCACGCGCTTTGATTTCAATGTTTGCTGGCATCCGGGTAATTCTACCCCAACGAGCACGATTTGCGGTCGAATGGAGGGTCGCCACAGGGCAATACCGGAGTACTGCGTAAATCGCCGAACCAAAATCCCGTTTTTGTCAGGGAAAACGCACCGGCCAGTTCATCAATTTTTTGCAGAAAGCAGTAGATCCCAAATACAAAGGATTTACCAAACGCCTGCAAAACCAACAGGTGTTTTGTTTATTGTCTGTAATTTGGGTCTAAAAC
>JADGQD010000146.1 GCA_017882065.1 Anaerolineales bacterium
CCCTCGCCGCCCACATGGAAGCCAGCCTTCAATTGGTCTGCTTCTGTGAGCGTAAAGAACCTGCTCATCCACCTGACAAATGCCCCTGACGGTCTGCAACACGGCTAAAAAAGGACCCGGCCGGTTACCATCCTATTTGCATTTATCAGCCGCAATGTCCATCCTGTTTCCTTTTTATTGATGA
Organism: Anaerolineales bacterium; assembly: GCA_017882065.1. Classification (GTDB taxonomy): domain Bacteria; phylum Chloroflexota; class Anaerolineae; order Anaerolineales; family Villigracilaceae; genus UBA877. The sequence continues at coordinate 185 of JADGQD010000146.1, forward strand.
GTGTGCTGATCGGTGGTGGTTGTCTCCGTGACGGGTCCACGCGGGCGATAGAAGATCAACCAGATGATTCTTTCAAGCGCCCATCCGATCAAGGCATACACCACCATGGCGATCACGGTTGAGATTTCCAGCACCATGCCACCGGCTGAGGGTGTCGCGGTCAACCCTGCAAAGGGGAACAAGAAAAGGCCGGTGAAACCATAAACGAAAACGGCAATCGGGCTGGACGGATTGGCCGCGATCAGTTTCAAGAAGAAGCGCAGCGCGAACAGAGCCTCGAGTATTCCCAGAAACAGCCAGACCAACTGGGTGGCTTTGAAGGTAAAAATACGTCGTTCCCGTTCCGGTTCTTTTTGGGTCGTCTGAACTTCTGATTCTGTGTTGGTTTGCATTTTGATCTCCTTTTTGAGCATGTGGTCCCTGGCGAAAGTTGAAGGAACCATCTGTGTGGTTGGCAGGGGTGCTGTGACGCACCCCTGCTCGTCGGATCGTATATGAGATGAAAATTGACCGGGTTATCGTCTGTGGGTGATCAGGTGGACGATCGCCAGCAGGATGATGGCACCCAGCAGTGTCACCAGCATGGTTGGAATGGTGATCGCATCGTTGATCGTCCCGACGTGAAAGATGGGGGTGAGGAAGTAACCAGCCAGGAATGCGCCCAGGACGGCCACAATGATGTTGATCAGCAGGTTCGAACGGTCATGCATGATCTCAGTCGCTATCCAGCCGATCACTGCAGCAACGATAAGATATATAAGAAGGTTCATTTTTATCTCCTGTGTGAATGTTTGATTTGCCCCGAGTATACCGTGTTTTTTTGTTAATCCATACCCCTTCTCAGGGGAGAAGGGGTATGGCACCACTCCAGCAAGACTTTCGCGAGAGGCAATGGATTCGATTGCCGCCTTCGAGCGCACGCCTTACTGGGGGATGGCACCCTTGTTGCCGCCCTTGCGGCCCGGGTTCCCGGGCGTCCCGCCGAGCTCGTCATTCGACCGGCTCTTATCGCCCTGGTTGCACTTGCTGCCACCGCCGTTGCCACCGCTACCCCCGCAACCGACGACGCTGGTGCCCGTCATCGTCACTGCGGCTTTCGCGAAGGCATCACCGAAAAAGGTTCCACGGGTGATGGTGATGGCGTCACCCGCGAGAATCGTTCCCACGAAGTTCGAATCCGTCAGTGTCGCGGCCTGGGCGACCCACCAGGTCACGTTGCACGGCACTCCGCCGCCGGTCATGACCACTGAGAAATTGGTGCCCGTGAGGGCGCCGGTCCCGAGGGTCCCGACCTTGAAGATCCAGGTCCCGTTCGAGGGCCCTTGGAGCGTCAATGTACCCGTCAACGTTGCCGCCGCGTCAAAGCAGTAGACACCGGGCGTAGTAAGAGTCACGCCAGCGAGGGTGCCTGTCAAGACCGTGTCGCACTTCATCGCCGCGAGCCGATCGTACTCGGCGATGAAGGCCTGCATAGCCTGCTTGGCGACCCCGTCTCCCGCGTGAACCGTCCCCGTAATCGTACAATTGGTCTGCGTGACCGCAGTGCCGGGGTAGACGCCCACGTCTCCGGTGATAGTGGAATCGGTGCAGGTCACTGCCGTACCAGCCAGAACCGCGAATCCCGAAACCTGTTTGGGCGCGGGCGCGGCCAAGGGTGCAGCGTGGACGACTCCGCCCATCAGGCTGAACCCGAACGCCAGTGCGAGGCAAATGCTTCCCGCAGAAATGGCGAGTTTTGTCAAACGCCTGAGATTGTAGTTATTTCCCAAGGTATTCATCTTTATCTCCTATGTGAATGTTTTTTTGTTGATCCAACCCCCTTCTCAGGGGAGAAGGGGTTGGGACACCACTCCGGTCATTTACCGGGGGTTTTTACAGTTTTCTTTTTCAGACTGGCCTCATACTCCTTCACGTGCTTATCGATTTCCTCGACTGCGCGCTGGCGGGTATAACCATACTTTTCCTGAAGCACGCCGACGAAGACGTCGTACTTGCCGGCGGCCCGATCCAGATCGTTGTCGGTGAGTTTGCCCCACCACGCTTTGGCCTCGCCTCGGATTTGTTTCCACTGGCCTTCGAATATATCTTTGTTCATAATGTTCTCCTCTTAATCCTTCGGAAAAGCTTCCCCTGCTGTTTATGCCGGCGCTCCGGGAAGCGTAGCGCGACGGTTTTTCATGTCCTTCCCATCTCATCAGCCAGGTGACATTAATTAATAATAACACTCTCTGCAACGGCACGCAAGTGTTCGGCCACACGCTCAGGCGTCTCACCTTTACTGATAAACGCATCGGCGCCGGCGGAGAGTGCGGCTTGCCGGGTGTCCAGATGGCTGATGATGACAATGACCAGCGCGGGCGGGCAGGCCTTTCGGAGTTCTTCAAGAGCCGCACCAGGCGCGCTGGGGAGTAAATCCCAATCCACCAACAACATGTCGGTGCGGCTGACTGGCGCCTGGGCTAACGTGGTGGACCAATCGGCCGCTTCGCCAGCTACTTCCATCTTCAGATCAAGTAGGAGTAGACGAAGGGCGGAGCGCTCTTTGGGTTTGGCATCGGCTAAATACACGCGGGTCATAAACTCATCTTACACCAAACCCTCCCCGGCCACATCCATCGACTGGGGAGTATTTGTCTCCGCCACTTGGGGGAGGAGTCAAGCTGCATGGGTTTAATGAACTGCTTTGTGGATTCCATGTTATCCCCAAGGAACGTCCCCGCGACCGGGTTTTCAGACTGCCACAATCGCCCTCAGAAAAAACCTGAGGGTGATTGTGTTTTTAATCCACGTATCTGTGAGGAATATCTTAAAAAGATTCCTGGTTTATGCTGTGCAGGATTAAGTTATTAATATCAGAAGACAATTTGCTTGGCGGGAAAATTTTTATTACTACAATTGCTCTCACTGGCTGCGCGTCGCGTAAACGACCGTGCGGTGATCGAACTGGCCCTTGACGATGCCTCCAGCGCAGGTGATGAGCGTCAGGTGGGAGAGGTCGTCGAGCGCCGGCTGTGGTCCAGTGCCGGAAACCGGCCCGGCACCGAAGATCTGTGTAAGCACCGCCGGGTCGGAAGCCTCTTGGATGGAGTAGACCTTAATCTGGTCAACAATGAAGCGAATGTCAATGGTGGTATTTTTGACGTGGACGATGATCAGGTCACCGGGATGGAGATCCTGGAGGTGAGCGAAGATCTCGGGTTTTCCAAGCGGATTGTTGACGTGCCCGGCAAACGTGGCCGTGCCTGGCTCGCCCGGGATGCCACTGCCGCGATACCAGAATGCCGTATACCAGACCGGATCGCCACTCGGACCTTTTGGCGCATCCATCACATTTCCCGATGTGAGTCCGACTCCAAGCACGGGGGCATTGACCTTGAGTAAAGGAATCTGAAGCTCGAGCGGCACGTCTACAGGCCCAGCCCTTAGGTCGAGGTTCGAATCAAAGGACGGTCCGAGGACAAAGAGTGTGGGTGTCGGTTGAACTGTCGGTTGAACTGTCGGTTGAATTGTCGGCTGAACTGTCGGCTGAACCGATGGCAATAGCATAGGAGACGGGGGAGGCGCTGGCTGGGCCTCCCCCATCTCCTTGTTTCCGCATCCCGCAAGCACTGCCGCAATGACCAGAACGGTCGCGAGGCAACCGAGCGAACTGCGGCGAGTGAGAAACCTCATAGTTCGCACAATAATAACGTTATTGCTTCGGCAGATGGGTGCGGCGGTATTCTCGAACGCCTAAGACCAAAGCTATGGCGCTGAAGCCACCGACGATCACCAGAAGACTCCAGGGGAAATCCTCGTTTCGTATGGGAGCGCCGCCAGTGCTCGGCAAACCAGTGACTTTACGCGGCGTGGCCGTCGGCGCACCCGCCGACAGCGCGGCGGCCGTGGCCGTCTTCGCGGCCGGCGACAGCGCGGCGGCCGTGGCCGTCTTCGCGGCCGGCGGCAGCGCGGCGGCCGTGGCCGTCTTCGCGGCCGGCGGCAGCGCGAGGCAGATCGCACCGGTTATGGTGTTGGATTGCAACGTCACTGCACCAGTGTACGCCAAGGCTCGACCGTTCAAGGTTGCGCCGGTCGCCAGGCTGATGGACGTGGATGCGAGAATATTTCCTATCAACGAAGTGTATGTACCGAGAGTCGCGGAACTGACCACCCGCCACCACACGTTGCATGGGTCGCCACCCACAACATTGGCGGTGCCTGAAGTTTTGAGAGTGGCCGCTGACTTGAAAATCCAGACGCCTGACCCACTAAGAGTGAGCATTCCCGACAACTCAAAGGCATCTGCACAGTAGACGCCTGGTACGAGGGTTGCTCCAACCAGATCCTTAATGCCGGGGTAGGTGGTAGTGCAACCCTGGTCGAGAGCATCGAATGCAGCGCTGTTACCAATCTGAGCGGCAGCCGCGTTGGCATCAGCTGTATGGATCGTGCCTGGAGGACTGACGCTACCCGGAGGAAAGCCAGTGACTGCGGAGCCTGGAATGACACCCAGATCTCCCGGCATGGTAGTCGAGCCAGTATTGGTCACTGTCTGGCCACCCAGAACGGAGTAACTCTCCGCCGCACCCAGGTTGGGCGAGGTGGCCGCGAGCGGGCCTGCAGACACATTGAATGATAGACCTGCCAATGCAAGGGCCATCACCAGGATGATTGAAATCGTTAGAACTTTTAGTTTGTTCATTTTATTCGGCCTCCTCCTGCCAAAAACATCGAACAAGGGATGGAATCAGCACCTTTCTTGCTGACAGACCAATATACCTAGCGGTACATAAACTAATCTTACAACAAAGGCTCCCCGGCCACATCCATCGGTTGGGGAGTATTTGCCTCCGCCACTTGGGGGAGACGTCAAGCTGCATGGGTTTAATGAACTGCTTTGTGAATTCCAGGTTATCCCTAAAATAGCTGGATTCAGATTAAGCAAGCAGAGCTATGGTCTTAGTGTTGGGCAACCGCCCTCCGGCGCCGGGATGAGATCGCTTGCATGCTGGCCGTGA
>JADGQD010000147.1 GCA_017882065.1 Anaerolineales bacterium
AACGTCCACTTTAAGCAGATCCACTTCCGGCGGGAATTGCTTCTCCAGCAGCTTACGGGCAAAGTAGGCGGTGAAATAAGCCGCAGCCGCAAAATCAACATCAGTGGAGTACGAGAGATGCTGCTCCCGGTCGGTTTCCAGCGAAGCCGCCAGGGCTGGAATGCCCATCGAAGCCGCCTCCATGGCCGCACCGACTGTGCCCGAGATGGTGATGCCGGTGGCGACATTTTCGCCATAATTGATTCCGGAGACAACCAGGGCCGGTTTCTTCGGCATGATCTCCAGGATGCCGTGCAAGACAGCCTGCGCCGGGGTCCCGCCGACGGCATAGACAGTCCATTCCTTGCCGCCCACGCGCAGGACCTCGGGCCGGATCACGCCATCCGAGCTCATCGGCAGGCTGCGGCCCATGCCCGAAGACTGGTCGCGCGGCGCGGCCACGGTCACATATCCCAGGTCCGAGAGCGCTTCCGCCGCAGCCCACAGACCTGGCGAACGAATTCCATCATCATTGGTAAGTAAAATCTGGACCTTTTCCATAATGTCTCCAGAAAAGAAAAGAAGCGGGGGCTGCCCGCTTCCGTGGTGCCCCTTGTGCGATTCGAACGCACGGCCTGTTGGTCCGCAACCAAACGCTCTAATCCACTGAGCTAAAGGGGCAACTCTTTAAGCGGCGAAAATTGTAACCGAGAATCAGATGAAGGTCAAGCATTCGCGCAAGACGTTTCAGGGTGTTCTTAAAGTCTGAGCTTTCAACCCCACCCCCAAGCCCCGCCCCACTCTTGGTGCGGGGAGAATGAGAAAAAACAAGGATTATGCGAGCGAAACTCGCAAAATCCTTGTTTTTTCAATCTTCCCCCTTCCCTAGGGAAGGGGGCAAGGAGGATGAGGGATCAGAACGTCACTTCCACCGTCATCCCCCACAGCAGACTGGGGTCAGGATCGTTCAACCGGATGTGGACGGTGTACAGGACATCCCCGCCCTGGTTTTTTGGCGCCGCGCTGATCGACTCCACCACGCCGGTCATGGAGACACCCGGCAGCGCATCCGCCGTGGCCTGCACGGCCTGCCCCACGCTGATCCTGACCACATCCATTTCGGTCAGGTCGCTGGTATCCACGTACCACTGACTGGGTTCCGCCAGCGCCACCACCCACGTCTGCGGACTGACCATCTGGTAGACCGATACGTTGATGTCTGCCACCGTCCCGGCGAAGGGGGCCTTCAGATCATAATTTTCCAGCGCACTTTGCGCCGCGGCGGCCTGGGCTTTGGCGGCCTCCAGTTGGGCCTGTGCCAGCGCCAGTCTATCGGGTTCGGGTCCGTCCTGCGTGTTTTCGTAAGTGCGTTTGGCCTCGGCTTCGGTGGCCAGGGCAATATTCAACGCAGAATGGAGGTTGTCGCGGCGGTTGGTCAGGTCTTCGACTTTCTGGACGGCGGTGTCGTAGTTGGTCTGCGCTGTGCGTAATTTATCCTCGTAGGATTTACGAGTGGCATTATCGGCAGGCAGGCTGCTGTACTTGTCGAGGTCTGTCTGGGCATTCTCCAGGTCTGTTTGGCGGGAGGTAGCGTCTGCCTGGGCGTTGTCTAGTTCGGTCTGGATGGTTTGCTGGTCAAGCCGGTCCCAGGCCAGTTGGGCTGCGGCGCGCACTTTTTGTGCATTCATATAAGTCTGCCAGGCCTGGGCATGACCCAAATCGGCGGTGCGGACCAGAAGGTCGTAGACCTGCTGGGCAGCGACACCCTGCGCCTGGGCGCCTGCCAGGGCGGCTTCCACCTGCTCCCGGTCACCGAGGCGGGCGAGTACCTGCCCCTGGCTGACGGCTTCGCCCTTTTGAACCAGCACCTCGTCCACCCGGCCGCTTGCCAGGAAGGCCAGGTACACGCTCTGGTTCGGGACGAGGTGTCCCTCGGCAATAACGGGTTCCGCCGCAGGCGTGGGGGTGGCTGCGGAGGGGGTCGTTGTGGTACTGCCGCAAGCCGTTAATACTAACAAAAGGCTAAGGGTCAAAGAGAGAACTGTCGCAAATTTTTTCATGGATGAACTCCTTTCAATACACAGGCTACTCGTAGGCCAGCACTTCGCGAATGGTAAGCCGGGCGGCGTTGCGCGCCGGCAGGATGCTTGCCACCACCGATAGTGCCAGCACAACCAGCAGCCAGATCAAGAAGCCGGTAAAGGTGAAGTGGACGCCAATTTGAGAGTGAAAAATCGCCGAGCTGATAATGGATGATAACAGATAGGTGATTGGGAACGAAAGCAGCGCGCCGAGCAGCCAGGAGAGGCCGCCAATCACCATACCTTCCACGATGACCGTGCGCATGATCTCCCTGTCCACTGCGCCGATCGAGCGCATAACCCCAATCTCGCGCGTGCGCTCCAGCACGTTCATGCCCATCGTGCCGGTCAGGCCAATGCTGCCGACCAGTGCCGTCAGCAGGGCCATGATAAGTAAAAATGTGACCAGGATGTCGAGGCTGTCCGAGGCTGTTTTCAGGGTGGATTCTCCGGTGCGCGTCTGGCTGACGTGGAAACCCCGGGCACGGAAATAAGCGTCAATTCCATCTGCCATCTTTTGCTGATCGGCCGGGTCATGCTGGTCGGTGACGATGCGATAAGAGAATGCATGGTTGGTGACGTGGGTCAGCCCGGAAATGTATTCAAAGGTGCAGTAGGCTATTGTTCCTTGCTGGTTGACGAATTTAAAGATACCCACCACCAGCCAGTCATCTTCATCGCCGTTGATCTTCAGGTGCAGCGTCTCTCCCGGCTTCAGGTCAGGGAATTTCGACAGGATGCCTTCGCTCACCGTGATGGCCTGCCCGTCGCCCGGCTGGAGCCAGCGCCCGGCCACCAGTATCGGCGAGACCAGTGTACTGTTTACAGGTGGAGCCAGAATGGTGATATTGTCGGCGGTGGTGCCATCCGGGTAGAACGCCTCGGCGCTGGCATACGCCCAGCCTTCCACCGATACCACTCCCGGCACTTGCAAGGCGGTCTGCTCCACTTCGCGCAGGCGGTACAAACGGTCAAAATCCAGGGTCACGTCGGCCAGGAAATACTTGCCAATCTGGCCAATGTAATCGTGGAGCGTCACGCGCACGTTGAACACGGCGACGAAAATCGCCCCGCCCATCGTCAGCGTGAAGAGCGTCAGCGCCAGGCGGCCTTTGCGCCGGAACGTGTTGCGCAGGGAAATGAGCAAGGGACGCGGGATGTGGACGCCGCGCCGGGCGAGGAGACGGCTGAACCGGAGTTGCAGCCGCTCGAAGAAGGACTCCCGTTGCGTTCCTCCTAGATCCGGTTTCTTTTCGTCCCCGGCCGTCTCCCCGCTGAGGGCGCGCAGCACCGTAATGCGCGAACCGTTCAGCACCGGCAGCAGCCCGGCCAGGAGCGGCACAGCCAGCCCGACCACAATCTGGACGATAAAAGCCAGAGGTACGATGCGATAACCCAGTAAATTAAAATTAATTTTACTGGCGATAAATGCAGAAAGGGCATAAGCGCCCTGTCCGCCCAGCGGAACGGCGATCAGCAGGGCAATTACACCGAAAGCCAGGATCAAGGCGAAGTACATCTCAAAAATCTGGCTGCGGCGCGCTCCCACCAGTTTCATCACGCCAATGTGACGCAAGTGCTGGTTGAGCAGGGCGCTGAGCGTATTGGCAATCAGCGAACTGCTCAAGAACAGGATCAAGATTCCAAGCGCCAGCAGGATACCCAGCACGGCCTGTACGGTGGAAGCCATCGGGTGTTCGTTTGTTTTGGAGGAACGCGTTCGCAAAACGGTCACACCGCTCTTTTCGACCTTATCCCTGATATTGGCGGTCATCTGGCGCAGGTGTTGGTCGTCATTTTGACCGTCTGTCAGCGTGACGTACAGCCGGTTGAACGTATCCGGCTGGCGCAGATACAAGAGCGTGCTGGTGGTGATGTACGCGAAGGGTTGAGCCAGGAAATCGCCCGCGCCCGTGCTGGGGTCCTGCACGATACCGGCTACTTTCATGGTCTGGATGCTGCCGTTGTCGAGTTCAAATTCGAGAGTATCCCCCACAGAGATATTCAGGTCTTGCAGCGCCTTGCGTTCGAGCAGCACTTCGTTCTTCCCCGGCCGGTCTGTCCCGGCAATGGAGTGCATCAGGTTAATTTTCATTTTGGCAAAATTATCGATCGCCACCATGTTGAGCGCCACCCACTGACTGCTGCCGGGGATGCGCGCCCGAATGGTGAAGACGCGCCGTCCCTCTGCCTGATTGACACCGCGCATGTTTTCGACCATTGTGACTAATTCATTATCAAAAGGCGCGCTGCGCAGTTCGATGTTCATCGGGTTATTGGCCGCGTAACTGGCGCTCATATCGTGGGAGATGATCACGTATGCGCCGACGATGACCCCAATGGAAAAGACGCCCACAGCAATCGAAAGGACAACCAGAGCCGTGCGCGAGAAACTGCCGGTCAAGTCGTGAAAAACTTTACGCCAACGCGGACGCATCATTGTGGTTCTGCTTTCCTTACTTCCTGCGGCGACGGTCGGCAGTGCGGTTCTCTTCCAGCCGCAACTGCACAATCCTGCCAATCGTTTCTTCCGTCAGCGGCGAATCGCCGAGTAATTTGACAAAAGGATCCCGGTGCAGAGCAGCCAGTTCCACCGGCCCGTCAGAAGCGGCGCGGATGCAGGCGATGGATTGTCCTCCCTGCACCAGTTCGATTTCGCCGAAGAATTCTCCCGGCCCAAGGCGGGCCACGCGGGTGTCATTAAGTTTCTGTCCGCGAGGTAGTCCCGGTTCCAGCACGGGGCGAGGTAGTCCCGGTTCCCGCGAGGTAGTCCCGGCACCCGCACGGGGGACGGGAACCAGAACGACTTCCACCACGCCACGCTCTACCATGAAGAAATAGTCCACGTGCTGGCCCTGTTGGAGGATGGTGCTCCCCGGTTGGAAAGTAAAGTGTTCCAGTTGGCGGGTTGCTTCCAGCATCTGACGATGAGCCAACAACGGCAAACAGTGCGCCACCGTCTCGTCCACCAGTTCGCCGTCGGTGATGATGATAGTGCGTGAAGTCCGCTCGGTCAGCGACGGGTCGTGGGTTACCATCACGATCGTCTTTCCACTGCGCACCAGATGGTCGAACAGGTTGATAATGGCCTCCGCCGAACGC
>JADGQD010000148.1 GCA_017882065.1 Anaerolineales bacterium
ATAAAACTGTTCATAAGATGGAGTCCGCCGACGGGTTGTGGATGGTTGAAATCCGCAGATTAATCTTCTTTCGGCAGCGCTGCGGGACCGTAGTCCAGCGCTTCGCACACGCCGGTACCCGATTCGGGCAGGGAGCGATCTACCCGCGTTTATTCTTGAGAGTCATTTCGGCTTTTTTCTTTCCCATCCCTTGAAATAAGCCCAGGCGGCCTGCAGACCGGCTCCGGCCAGCAGACATATATACGGCATCACAGGGACGCGGAACCTGGGGAGTGACGCTGCTCCTGGGAGGATCAAAAAATACAGCACCGGCATGACCAATATTGATAAAGTGAACCAGCTGCGATGACACAGGATCTCGACCGCGCCGTCCAAGGCAAAAATGTAAACCAGAGCGACAAAAATGATGAGAGGCAGCAATAATCCCAGCAACCAGGTTTGCCCTCCAAAGTAATTCCGAATGGCAGCGAGGATGCCGTATTGATTGAGGATGCTTAAAGTCCCCTTGCCGCCAACGGTGGCACCCAGGATTTCGGTCAGGCCGGTCACATCCGGCAGCAATCCGTTCAGATCGCTCTTCAAATGGACGTAAAGGAAACGAATCGGATGAGCCAGAATGATTTGGCGTGCAAGCAGGCTGTCGACCCGGGAGCGGTTCCCTTCGTTATCTGCCCAGCCGCGCTCTGCCAGCACCTGGGCGACCCTGTTCGTGTATTCTTCCCGGACCTGGGTTTCACTGACATGACGCAAGTTCGCTTCCAGGGAGGCAGCTTCGTAGAACAGCATGTTGTAGTTCGATATAGTCGAGATGGTCGGGGAGCCGACAACGTAGATGTTACGCACGATCCATGGAACAAGACAAAGAAGGAAGAGACCCAGGAATAGAGCCGCGTGAATCATCCGCCTAGTCCAGCGGATCCCTTTTTTGAGCAGCAGCCCGAGGGTCAGAATAAGCGGGAAATAAACCGCCACCGGCCGGCACAGGGCTGACAATCCCATCAAGATGGCCGCCGCGGCCAGCCATAATTTGTTTCGATCCCTATACCCATTCATCCAGGCAATCATCCCAGCCAGGAACAGAAAGGTGAACAATGTTTCGGTTAACAGGTAAAAACCACTTGTGATCGATTCCACACTGACGGCCAGCAAGAAAGTACCCAGCAGCGCGGCCGGTCTGGATACAACCTTTATCCCCAGAAGATAACTAAGCAGGACAGTCAGCGTCCCCACGAAACCCTGTGCAGCTACAATCAATATGGGATTTTGCCCGCCGATCCAGTAAATGATTGCTATGAAAAGCGGATAGACCGGAGTGCGCCAGGCACTATCGGCTGGATACCCGCCGCCGGAAATCAATTTAATGGCGGGATCGATATAGGTCTGTGAATCGGGTTGGAAAGCGCGTGCGATATGCCCGGCTGCGACCAGAAGCAACACTGCCCGCAGGAGAAAGGCAAGCAAGATGATCCCCCAGATTAAATAAGGTGAGTTGGTCCAGATTAAACGGGTGGAGGGGGGGCCAATTGTTAATGGTTCCGGATTTCGTTTCGTGTTTGGCATAGGAACAAACAGGCTCATTTGGGAAAGACGGGGTTGAGAATAAACGGCCATGGCGCTGGATGGAATGGCTATTCTCACCCATCATGACATGTAAGACAAGTTGTCATTGTTATATACCTTATATCCTCATCGAGCAGGTGTAGAAGGTAATAACCCTATTCCCTAGGGCGACGTTTTGATTCCGTCAAACGGTCGGTTGCCTCTGCAGGATTAATCTTCCTTCGGCGGCGCGGCGGGACCGTAGTCCAGCACTTCGCGCACGCCGGTACCCGATTCGGGCGGACCGACGATCCCTTTTTCTTCCATCGTATCCACCAGACGCGCAGCGCGCGTGTAGCCGATGCGCATTCTGCGCTGCAGCATCGAGACCGACGCACGTCCCTCACGGCGGACGGTGTCTATGGCGTCATTCAGGAGCGGGTCACCCTGGAGGGCGGTGATATCCTCAAACATCGGCACCTGCCTGCCCCCGTAGTCTGGGGGTTTCAACGGCGCACCCGGCGGAAGAATCCCGGCTGTCCCGCCCGGGGTCCCGGCTGCGGCGGCATATGGACTGGATGCACCCGCCTGCTGTTTCCAGTAGTCCACCAAGCGGTTAATTTCGATATCCGAGACAAAGACACCCTGCAAACGCACCGGCGCGGGAGAGTCGGGGGCCTGGAAGAGCATGTCGCCGCGCCCGAGCAGACGTTCTGCACCGGGCTGGTCAAGGATGACGCGGCTGTCGGTGTTGGACGCCACGGCGAAGGCAATGCGGGCCGGGAAGTTGGCTTTGATGAGACCGGTCACCACGTCCACCGAGGGACGCTGGGTGGCAATGATCATGTGGATGCCGGTGGCACGCGCCAGTTGGGCGAGACGGGTGATAGTGCGCTCGGTCTCGTCGGGGGAGATCATCATCAGGTCGGCCAGTTCGTCGATGACCACCAGCAGGTAGGGGAGTTTCCTGCCGCCCTGCGAGGCCATGCGGGCATTGTAATCGACGATGTTGCGCCCACCGATCTCGGCGAACTTGTGATAACGGTTATCCATCTCGCGCGTCATCCATTGCAGGGCGCCGACCACCCTTTCGATCTCCACCACCACCGGAGCGAGCAGGTGCGGGATGCCATTGTAACCGGTCAGTTCAACGCGCTTGGGGTCCACCAGGATGAGACGCAGGTCGTCGGGGGTGTTATTCAACAGGAGACAACTCAGGATGGCATTGACACACACCGACTTGCCGGAGCCGGTGGTCCCGGCAATGAGCATATGCGGCATGGAGGCCAGGTTGGCGGCCTTGGGGTGCCCGGCCACATCCTTGCCTAGCGCGAATCGCAGCGGGGCTTTGTTGCGGGTGAACACCTCGCTCTCCACCACTTCACGCAGCGCCACCAGTGCCATCTCTTCATTTGGCACTTCGATGCCCACATAGCCGCGTCCCGGCACCGGGGCCTGGATGCGGATGCGCGGCGCGGCCAGGGCCAGGGCCAGGTCGTCGGCCAGCGAAGCAATCTTGCCAACGCGCACACGCGTCTGACCGTTGCGCGACTCGACGAAGAGCGGCTCCACGCCGAACATTGTGACCGTAGGCCCGCGGCTGATCTCGATCACCTGGCTGGGCGCGCCAAAGGATGCCAACGTTTCCTCGATAAGCCGGGCGCGCTTTTCGATAAATTCCTCGTTGATCTTGGGCGCCTCCGGCGGCTCCAGGATATCGCTCACTTTCGGCAGCACCCAGGGTATCGCCGGAGTGGACGGGAGGTTAGTCTTGATGGTCACGCCGGGGGGTGCGGCAGAAGCCGGCTGCGCGGCCGCTAGTTGCTCCAACGGGGTGAAATCGTCCAGCGGTTCTTCCGGCGGCTCGCTGCCGGTCGGAGCGTGGGCCTGCCTCTGCAACCGCTGGTACAGCCGGTCTTTGAGTTTCGCCCCGAGCGGGCCGGCCCATTTGAACATTTCTTGCATCGAAAGGTCCAGCGTCATGGCCAGAGTGATGACCAGCCAGGCAACCACCACGATGACCGTGCCCGGCACGTCAATTGCGCCGACCAGTCCCTGCTGGAGCAGCGCGCCGATGTAACCGCCGCCGTGGCCGGTCCGGGCACGGGCGATGGCCGTCGCGGTCGGGCCGTCCAGTCCGTGGAATGCCACCAGCAGACCGACAAACAGAAGGATCATGCCAACGACGCGTTCGATATTGAGCGTCGGGAGGCGGTCCACGTTGCGGGCCACCAGCCAGGCGCCCAGCACGATCAGTCCGACCGGCAGGATGTAGACGCCCCAGCCGAAGACGAACTTCAAGGCGTTGATCCAGTAGTCGGTCAGGCCGCCTTTGTTGGCTGAGAAGAGACTGAGCAACGTCAGCAGGCCGACGATGGCCAGCACCACACCGAGGATGTCCATTTTGCGCTCGGGCGAGATGCTGCCCAGGATCGAGAATCGTTCGGGCGAGACTTTTACCCGGGGAGAGGCGCGCTTCGGCCGGAAGGACCGCGTGGTAGTCCCGGTTCCAGCGGGGTAGTCCCGGTTCCCGGACGGGGCACGGGGCGAGGAACTGCGCACATTCTCCGGTTCCTGGTCAGAAGGGCTGTGGCTGCCGGAGCGGGAGGAGGGTTTTTTGGAAGAGCGTTTTGAGCGGGAAATTGGCATGGCAAAGTCATTATACTGCTTCTTGCATAAATTTCTGAACTCCCGAAACAGCCGCCTCGGCCAGGGGTGGGGAAGAGCACTGGAAGGTTTTTTTTCCTTCCTCGTGCAACCGGGAAACCAGCGGGGACCAGCTGAAACCTGTTCCAAAATGACTCCTGTGGCATCCAGGGCGGGGAGAACCATGCGGCAGGCAAGAGAAAGCTGGCGATTTAAACGCGACAAGGGACGGTGCTTGCGGCCGTCCCTTGCCTGAGGTTATTTAGAGCATTTGTGCTATTAAGTCAAGAGGGAAAGAGCGTTACAACTCTATTCCTCTTCTGGAGCGACTGTCTCTGTTTTGAGGAGTTCATCGAACAGAGCCCGGTAATAAATCATTGCCTGCCTTAATTCTTCAGTAGATGCCTGGCGGAGCTCATTTTTGATCGCGATCTCCCGCGCGGCACGGTAATTACTCACCAAAGCAGGATAATTGACCGAGATATCGGCCGCCCGCTGCTCAAAATCAGATACTGGATAGGCACGGATCTGCATGACTTCCATGATCAGGTGGCTGGCCTCTACAGTCGCCTGTCCTGGTTGGTCGACAAATTTAGCCTGGATAGCAGTCCAATCAGCCAGAAAACGCTCGCGCTCGCTAATGGAAAGTGGACGAATATTCAACGTATCAACATGCTTCTGTCGTGCCTTCAGCTCTGTTTGTGCTTTCTTCTCGTTACCCATGGTCTTTACAGCGTGATCGTACTCAGGTCCAAATTTATTTTGGAACCGTTTGCGGCGGGCAAAAACCGGCGCCAAGATGAGGCTCACGATCACCAATACCACAACAACAGCGATGAT
>JADGQD010000149.1 GCA_017882065.1 Anaerolineales bacterium
CATGAAGACCGGGATGCTGGCGACGATCCAGCCGGTGGTCGTGGCCTGCGAGGTGACCAGCCCGGTGGATTGCAGCCACTGGTGGAAGGTGATGCCCAGAAAACCCAACAGGGCAAAATACGGCCAGTCCCGTTTTTCGGGCAGGGCGAACTTCCGCCCGGCCAGCACGGCGATCCCCAGGATGATCACACCCATCGCAAAACGCAGCCAGACCACTACGTCCGGGCTGGCATAACGCAGGGCTACCTTGGTGGCCACGAACGAGGCTCCCCAGACCACTACAGCAAAGAGTGCCTCGAGTATAGCGCGGCGGCGGTTAATTCCCATGGCTGGAGAGTGTACCATAAGACAACTCTAACAAAACGTTTACGCCACTTCTCGGCAGGACCAGTTAGAATAATTCCCATGAACCGCCCGCTCATCCTCGTCAACGTTGCCATGACCGCTGACGGCAAGATTGACAGCGCCGCCCGCAAAGGCGCAGCCATTTCGTCCATCGCAGACAAACGCCGCGTGGATGAATTTCGTGCCAGCGTGGATGCCGTCCTCGTCGGCGGTCGGACTCTGCTGAACGAAGATCCAAACCTGACAGTGAAATCCGCCGAGTTACGCGCCGAGCGGCTCCGCAAGGGGTGGCCTGAGAACCCGGCCAAGGTTGGAATTATATCGGAAATACCTGCCATAGGGGCGCATGGTTTACGCCTTGATGATGCGGGCGGACTCCGTCCGCCCCTACGGCAATTCTTGACCTCTGGTCCGGCGAAGGTTTATCTTTTCACCACCCGGTGCACTGCACCGGAAGTGCTTTCAGCTTTCAAAACCGCCGGGGTAAAGGTCCATGCCATGGGGCAGGAACGTGTCGACCTGGTGGCAGTTTTCCGGTCCCTGCACGAGGCGGGCATCCGCTCGGTGCTGGTCGAAGGGGGCGGAACGCTCATCGCTGACCTTTTCCGCCTCGGTCTGGTGGATGAACTGACCATCTACATCGCCCCGAAGATCTTTGGCGGCGCCTCTGCCCCCAGCCTGGCTGACGACTCCGGGTTTTTACCGGAGCAGGCTCCCGGTCTGAAACTGAAATCGGTGGAAAAATTCGATGACGAGGGCGGTATCCTCGTCCATTATTTTGTCGAACACATGGAGTAAATCATGGGACTCAACCACATGCAAATCAAAGAACTGCTTGACGAGGGCCGCGCCCATGCCTGTGATGGCGTCGGCCCGGACCACGTGTGTGTCAAGATCGCCGCGATTGCCGAACTGCCCTCCCGCTTCGGCCAGTTCCATATCGTTGCCTTTTACAATAACAAGGACGGCAAGGAACACGTCGCCATCGTGCGCGGCGACGTGACCGACGCCGAGGATGTGCCGGTACGCGTCCATTCCGAATGCCTGACCGGTGACGTGATCGGCTCACTGCGCTGCGACTGCCGCGACCAGCTCGAGACGGCCCTGCGCATGATCGGCGAGATGGACAAAGGCGTCCTGCTCTACATGCGCCAGGAAGGACGCGGCATCGGGCTGGTCAACAAGATCCGCGCCTATGGCCTGCAGGATCACGGCTACGACACAGTGGAGGCCAACATCGCCCTCGGCTTCCGCGATGATGAGCGCGAGTACAGTGTGGCGGCCCACATGCTTGAGTCACTGCACATAAAATCCATCCGCCTCATCACCAACAACCCGAAGAAAATCGAAGACCTGACGAAGAACGGCATCATCGTCACCGGGCGCATCCCGCACATCATGCAGCCCAACCAGTACAACCGCTTTTACCTGGAGACCAAGGCGCTGAAATCCGGACACCTGATGGACCTGCTCGGCAAGGAACACCTGCCCGAACAGGCCGACATCCCGGTCATCGAGGGCATGAACGGCGAACAAATAAACCTGATCAACAAAATCTACCACACCTATTCCCGGAGCGTTCCGCGCACCCGTTAAACACCTGGAGGAACCATGACTCTTGAAAATCGCGTAGCTGTAATCACCGGCGCCACCGGTGGTCTCGGTTCTGTCGTGACCCGGGAACTGGCCGCACATGGCGCAAATCTGGCCCTGCTGGACCGCGACCCCGATAAACTGGCCATCCTGACCGGCGGCCTGTCCCTGTCCGAAAGCCGCATACTTGCGCGACCCGTGGACCTGCTCGATCCATCCGAAACGAAATCCGCCGCCGAAGCAGTTGCCGCCAAATTTGGCAGGATTGACATCCTGCTGCATCTGGTCGGAGGCTGGATCGGCGGCAAAACCATCCTTGAATCCCCCACTGACGATCTGACTTTCATGCTCAACCAACACATCTGGGCGAGCTTCCATGTAACCCAGTCTTTCGTCCCGCATCTGGTCAGGAACGGCTGGGGACGCGTCATTATGATCACATCCCCTTTTGCAGCCCGCCCAAACGCCAAAGGCGGTCCGTACGCCATCGGTAAATCCGGTCAGGAAGCCCTGATGCTGACGCTCTCGCAGGAACTGAAAGGCACCGGAGTCACCGCCAACTTGCTCCAGGCCAGGACGATTGACGCCAAGGGCGAGAAGGTCTCCGCTCCCTCGCCCGACAACGCTTCCTGGACTACCCCGGAGGAACTAGCTGCCGGTATCCTGTACCTGCTCTCGGATGAGGCCGGTACGGTCAATGGTGCGAAAATCCCGCTGTACGGTTCTTATTAACATCAATCCCGGCATTTTTGAAGATGCCGGGGATTTTTCTCCACCCATTTCCTTAAAGAGTCTTTGGAAATTCCCGCAGGATAGTATCAAATCGCTTATACTAAACGTCTTGCAATAGTGGGTTGTATTGGCGAACACAGTCGCTTCTTGTCCCGAAACAAACGACTGAAGTCGTTACTACTAGAAGTTTTTTGAGTTATACAAGATATCTACTTTATAAAACTCTTTCGGAGGATCTTGTGACACTGCAATCCGAAATTTTTGAACAACCCGAACGTCTGGCCTATCTACTGCACAGTCAGCGAGAGACCGTTGAGAAAATCGCCGCAGCCATCCGCCAGAGCGATATCCACTACGTTTTTCTAGCGGCGCGGGGCACATCGGATAATGCCGGGCGGTATGCCAACTACCTGTGGGGCGCGCAAAACCAACTGCCCCTGGCGCTGGCGACTCCCTCGCTGTTCACCTACTATAACCGTCCCCCAAAATTGGACGGTGCGCTGGTGGTCGGTGTATCCCAGTCGGGGCAATCGCCGGATATCGTCAGCGTTATCGAGGAGGGACGCCGCCAGGGCTGCCTGACCCTATCCATCACCAATGAGCCCGACTCGCCCCTGGCGCGCGCCGCCGATCTCGTCCTGGACATCCAGGCGGGTGACGAAAAGGCTGTCGCCGCCACCAAGACCTATACAACCGAACTGCTGGCGATTGCGATGCTCTCCGCGGCTCTAGCAGACGATAAAACACACTGGCGCGAATTGGGAAAAGTCTCCGGCTGGGCCGAAAGGGTGCTCAAACAGGATGTGCCGATTTCCCATTTGACCGAACGCTACCGCTTCATGCGCCAGTGCGTTGTGCTCGGGCGGGGTTTCAACTATTGCACAGCCTTCGAATGGGCTTTGAAACTCAAGGAACTGACTTACACCGTCGCCGAGCCGTATTCCTCCGCCGATTTCCAGCACGGCCCGATTGCCATGGTGGAGGGCGGATTCCCGGTCCTGGCTGTCGCTCCACGAGGAAAGGTCTTCGACTCGATGCAGGAGATGTTGGGTCGCCTGCGCGGCGACCAACTCGCCGAATTGGTCATCATCTCAGACGATAAGGGCGCCCTCTCGCTGGCGCAGTCTCCGATCCAACTGCCGGATGGGATACCCGAATGGCTCACGCCCATCGTCAGCATCATTCCTGCCCAACTTTTCGCCTACCATCTGACGCGGGCAAAAGGTATCAACCCCGAAAAACCGCGCACGATCGGGAAAGTGACTGAGACATATTAAAAACAATCGCCGCAGGCTGATTTCCTGCGGCGATTTTCTTCAGGGGTTATCCCCAATATCTATTTCTTCCAAAACTGCGGCAAGTAAGGCTTATGGGTCTCGAGCATATCCTCGAGCACTGCCGGGATCTTATCCGCTTTTGGCCCGAGCGGATGGGCGAGCAGGGCTTGATACGCTGCATTGCGGTCGCCGTGAACCGCCGCTTCAACCGTCAACAACTCGTACGCTTTAACTTGTGCAATCAGGCCAAAGCAGACGGGCGGCAGAGGTTCGGCAGGAAGCGGTTCCACGCCTTTGCGGCTGATCTTTGCCGGCATTTCCAGGACCCAATCCGCAGGCCACTCTTTCACGGCACCATTGTTCCGGGTATTAACGATGTGCGTCTCGCCTAAATCGTTGTAATGGGCGTTGAGCAATTGGGTTGCGACCGTAGAATAGTATGCGCCGCCGCGTTTCATCAAGGCCGCCGGGGGTTCCTTCAGGTTGGGATCGGCATACTCGCGCAGCAGGTCTTTCTCGATCTCAATCACTTCCTCCGCCCGTGACGGCGGCCACCCTTCCTGGGAGGCCAGTTTCTTATCGGTATGATAATAGTATTGCAAATAATGATTGGGTATCATGCGCAGAACCTCGACAGTGCGCGGGTCCCATTCGGGGTCTTCTTCCGCTTTGAGTGAGGTGATGTAACCTTCGATCACCTGCGGCCACACATCCTCCCCGTCCAAGGTGAAACCCCGGTGCCAGGAAAGATGATTCAAGCCCAGGGTGCGGAGTTCGGCGCGCTCGGGATCAATGTGTTTGCCCGTCGCCCGTTCAAGCTCCTCTATAATCGTCATCTTAGTGGTAATCGCGCTATTACAGACACCCACTGCCGTCACATCTGGAGCATATCTACTCAAGGCCTGTGTCACCAAGCCGGAAGGATTAGTAAAATTCGCCAACATCGCACCGGGAGCAAGTGCGCGCATATCTTTGGCAAGTTTGAGAATGACTGGTATCGTGCGCAGAGCCTTGGCCATACCACCCACACCGGTCGTCTCCTGCCCGATCAGGCCATG